>JAITTX010000096.1 GCA_031286755.1 Paraburkholderia sp. | reverse complement strand
CAGCATGACCAGCAAGATCCGCCGCTTCACCCTGCGCGCCGTATTCGCGGCCATGTGCATCGCGCCGCTCGGCATCAACGTGGCGGCGCACGCGGATGCGCCCACCAAGATCGGCTTTCTCGTGAAGATGCCCGAGCAGGCATGGTTCATCAACGAGCAGAAGGCCGCGACGGCGCTCGGCCAGAAGGAGCACTTCTCGGTCGTCAACATCGGCACGCCCGACGGCGAGAAAGTGCTGTCCGCCATCGACAACCTCGGCGCGCAGGGCGCGCAAGGCTTCGTGATCTGCGCGCCCGACGTGCGGCTCGGACCGGCCATCCAGGCGCGCGCGAAGCGCTACAACATGAAGTTCGTGACGGTGGACGATCAACTGGTCGACTCGTCGGGCAAGCCGATTGCGAGCGTGCCGCATCTGGGCATGTCGGCGTTCAAGATCGGCAACCAGGTGGGCCAGGCGATCTCGGACGAAATGAAACGGCGCGGCTGGAAGCCCGAGGAAGTGGGCGCGCTGCGCATCACCGATTACGAGCTGCCCACCGCGAAGCTGCGCACCGACGGCGCGACCCAGACGCTGCTGGCCAACGGCTTCAAGAAGGAAAACATCTTCGACGCGCCGCAGAAGACCACCGACGACGAAGGCGGCTTTAACGCCGCTTCGCCCGTGCTCGCGCAGCATCCGAGCATCAAGAAGTGGGTGGTCTATGCGCTCAACGAAGAAACGGTGCTGGGCGCCGTGCGCGCGACCGAGCAACTGCATCTGCCTTCCGCGGACGTGATCGGCGTGGGTATCAACGGCGCGGGCGAAGCGTTCGCCGAGTTCCAGAAGAAGCAGCCCACGGGCTTTTACGGGACCATTGCGGTGAGCTCGACGAACCACGGCAAGGAGAGCGCGCAGAACCTCGTCGACTGGATCCGCACCGGCAAGGCGCCGCCCGCCGATACGCAGACCACGGGCAAGCTGATGACGCGCGATAACTGGCAGGCCGTGCGCACCGAGCTGGGCATTTAAGGCACTCGCAAGAGCAAGGGCAGGCATGCAATGACTGAAACCATGACTCACGCGAGTGCGCAAAGCACGGCGAACGTGGCGCTTCAACAGGGGCAGGAGGGGCAAGCGGAGCAGCGCGCGTATCTGGAACTCGACGGCATCACCGTGAGCTTCCCGGGCGTGCGCGCGCTCGACCGCGTCTCGCTGGCCGTGCGCGCGGGCGAGGTGCACGGCCTGATGGGCGAGAACGGCGCGGGCAAGTCCACGCTGCTCAAGGTGCTCTCGGGCGTGAACCACCCGCAGGAAGGCACGCTGAAGCTTGACGGGGTGGAGCAGCGCTTCGCAACCACGCGCGCCGCGCTCGACGCGGGCATCGCCATCATCTATCAGGAACTGCATCTCGTGCCCGAGCTCACCGTGGCCGACAACCTGATGCTCGGGCAGTTGCCCAACCGCCTCGGCGTGCTCGACGAGCGCACGCTCGTGCAGCGCGCGATGGATGAACTCAAGCGCCTGGGCGAGCGCATCGACCCGCGCACGCCGGTCAAGACTCTCACGATCGGCCAGCGCCAGATGATCGAAATCGGCAAGGCGCTCATGCGCGACGCGCGCGTGATTGCCTTCGACGAACCCACGAGCTCGCTCTCGGCGCGCGAGACCGAGAACCTCTTTCGCATCATCAACGCGCTGCGCGCGGATGGCCGCGCGATCATCTACGTCACGCACCGCATGGACGAAGTGGATGCGCTGTGCGACCGCGTGACGGTGTTTCGCGACGGCAAGCGCATCGAGACCTTCGAGTCGGTGGCCGAGCTCGACCGCAACCGCCTGATTGCGGCGATGGTGGGCCGCTCGATCTCGGACGTCTACGGCTATCGCGCGCGCCCGGCGGGCGAAGTGCTGCTAGAAGCGAAGGGGCTGATGGGGCCGGGGCTGGCCGAGCCGGTGTCGTTCACGGCGCGGCGCGGCGAGATCGTGGGCTTCTTCGGCCTCGTGGGCGCGGGCCGCTCCGAGCTGATGAAGCTGATCTACGGTGCCACGCGCGCGAGCGCGGGCCATGTCGAACTGGGCGGCCGGCGCGTGAACTTCGCGAGCCCGCGCGACGCCGTGCGCGCGGGCATCGCGCTGTGCCCCGAGGACCGCAAGCAGGAAGGCATCGTCGCGATCGCCTCGGTGGCGGACAACCTCAACATCAGCGCGCGGCGTCACTTCAGCCCCGCGCGCTTCCTGCTCGACGCGAAGCGCGAGCGCGCGCTCGCACAGGATTACATCCAGAAGCTGGCCATCAAGACGCGCAATGGCGACACCGCCATCGGCACGCTCTCGGGCGGCAACCAGCAGAAGGTGATCCTGTCGCGCTGGCTCGCGGAGCGCATCGAAGTGTTTCTGATGGACGAGCCCACGCGCGGCATCGACGTGGGCGCGCGCGCCGAGATCTACAACCTGCTTTATGAACTGGCCGAAGCGGGGCGCACTGTGATCATGGTGTCGAGCGATCTTGCCGAGGTGATTGGCGTGGCCGACCGCATCGTCGTGATGCGCGAGGGGCGCATCGCGGGCAGCGTGCCGAAGGCCGAGGCCACGCCCGGCGAGCTGATCAAGATGGCGCTGCCGCGCTGAACACCGAAGCGTAGCCAGAGAATGTCCGCGCGCGCCGTGAGGACGGCCGCGCGCGGCCCGAACCGATGATGAACCAGAGATGAGTCAAGCCATGCAGCCACAGGGCACCCCAACCGTCAACGAAGCCGCCGCGCCCATCACGCCTTCGCGTGCGCGCGCGTGGGACATGATCAACAAGTCGGGCATCGCGGTGGTGTTCGTGGTGCTGTTCGCGGTGCTTTCCGCGACGGTGCCCGACTTCCTCACGACCCGCAATATTCAGGGCCTGCTGCTTTCCGTGACGCTGATCGGCTCGATCGCCGTCACCATGATGTTCGTGCTCGCATTGGGCGAAGTCGATCTTTCCGTGGCGTCCATCGTGGCGTTCTCGGGCGTGGTGGCCTCCACCGTCATCACGCAGTCGCATAGCGTGGTGCTTGGCATCGCGGCCGGCGTGCTGGCGGGCGGCGCCGTGGGCCTCGTGAACGGCGTGCTGATCGCGCGCTTCAAGATCAACTCGCTGATCGCCACGCTCGCGATGATGGAGGCCGTGCGCGGCCTCGCCTTCCTCACCTCGAACGGCGACGCCGTGATGATCTCGGAAGAGCGCTTCTTCGATCTGGGCGGCGGCTCGTTCCTCGGCATCTCGTATCCGATCTGGAGCAACATCATCGGCTTCGCGGTGTTCGGCTTTCTGCTGAAGAAAACCGTGTTCGGCAAGAACGTGCTGGCGGTGGGCGGCAACGGCGAGGCGGCGCGGCTCGCGGGCCTGCCGGTCACGCGCATCAAGATCACGGTGTTCGTGCTGCAAGGGCTCGTGACGGGCTTCGCGGGCGTGATGCTGGCCTCGCGCATGAGCCTTGGCGACCCGAAGACCTCGGTGGGGCTGGAGCTGGGCGTGATCTCGGCGTGCGTGCTGGGCGGCGTCTCGCTCACGGGCGGCGTGGCGACGATCTCCGGCGTGCTGGTGGGCGTGCTCATCATGGGCGCCGTGCAAGACGCCATGAGCCTCATGAACGTGCCCACGTTCTATCAGTACCTGATTCGCGGCGGCATCCTGCTGCTGGCCGTGCTGTTCGATCAGTTCCGGCGCAGCAGGCGGGCGGTGTGAGTTGTGGGGGGAAAGATATTTCGGTGGGGTCTATCGTTTGGTGCAGACTAGATTCTTGTGTTTCGCGTTTCCTTGTTTTTCGCGTTTCCTTGTGTTCGTGTCGGTCTATTAGCGTTGCCCCTGTGCGGGGCGGCACCTACTTTTCTTTGCAGCGGCAAAGAAAAGTAGGCAAAAGAAAGCCGCTCAAACCGCCAGTGTGACGCCGTCCACCACTTGCCCGTAATCGAAGTGGTTCCGGAGCGTCTGTCGCCACTCGTCCATTGCCGGAGTGACAAAGGGCTCATTCCTCCGGCGGCGCTGCGCGCCCCGTGGGACATAACCCAAAACCGATGGGGCGCATGCGTATTCGCTTGCCTGTGCAGCGCGCTGGGTTTCCCCTACATACCCGACCGCTGCGCGCGTAGCGAGCAGCGGGATGAATGAGCCCTTTGTCACTAAGGTTGAAGGTGCGAGGTGACGGATGCTCCGGAACCGCTCCGAATGAAGGCAAGTGGTGGACTGCGTCACACTGGCGGTTTGAGCCGCTTTCTTTTGCCTACTTTTCTTTGCGGCTGCAAAGAAAAGTAGGTGCCGCCCCGCACAGGGGCAACGCTGACAGACCGACAGGAACACAAGGAAACGCGAAAAACAAGAAAGAAACCGGGTTTAGGTCTGCAGCGCCGCGCCGCCCAGAATGGTATGGGCGTCCGCGCGCGCATTATCGAGCTGCACGACGCTCGCCTGGCGCGCCGCCAGGGCGTCGCGGTTCTCGATGGCCGTGAGGATCGCCTTGTGGCGCGGCAGCGAAAGCGCATGCGTGTTCGGATGGCGGCTCGTGAGCTTGAT
>JAITTX010000592.1 GCA_031286755.1 Paraburkholderia sp. | reverse complement strand
CGCCGGGGGCGGCGCCCCGTCCGATCAGGGCCACGCGCGCGCCGCGCGCCGCGAGAAACTGCGCGCTCGCCATCCCGAGACTGCCGAAACCACCGGTGATCACCACCGCCTTGCCATTCACTGAGTTATCCATCTCGAGCGCCTGCGCGTTGTTTGTCCGGGTCATCCGTCCGGGTCGTTTCGAACGATGAGTTGAGAATGCCGCGGCGGTTCGTGGCCGCCGCGTGCCGCACACCTTAGCCGAGCGCGCCGGTCCCATCAACCGCCGCCTCGACGGCCGCATCCATGACGCCATCCGGCTCAGGATCCGGTTCGCGCCGCGTCCGGACTGCGCCGGCGCAACGCCTCCGTGGTTTCGCCCGCGCCGTCCGCGCGCCAGCCCGGCGGCAGGATCACGTGGCGCACGGCGGTCCACAGATCGGGCGCGGCGGCGATGTCACGCGCGAGGCTCGCCCAGTGCCCGAATTCGACCACGAGCGGATTGCGCGAGCGCGTGGGCGTGACGAGCCCGTAGCGGCACGGTTCGTCGGCGCGCTCCGGCACGTAGGTGCCGAACAGGCGGTCGAACACGATCAGCACGCCGCCATAGTTCGCGTCGAGGTAATCGACATTGGATGCATGATGCACTCGGTGCGCGCAAGGCGTATTGAACACGTATTCGAGCCAGCCGAGCTTCGGCACCCAGGTGTTGTGCAGCCAGAACTGATAGAGCAGATTGAACGAGAGAATCCCCACCGCAACTTCGGGGCGCACGCCGAGCCAGACGAGCGGCGCGAAGAAGATGACCGGGCCGGCGAGCTTGCTGGTCCACCCCAGGCGATACGCGGACGACAGTGTGAGCTGATTGGGCGAATGGTGCACCGCGTGCGAGGCCCAGAAAAAGCGCATGCGGTGCGAGGCGCGGTGATAGCAGTAGTAGCAGAACTCCTGGCCGACGAAGACGAGCAGCACGAGCAGCACGTTATCGATCGTGAGTGTGAACAGCCGATGCGCCCAGGCGAAGTGAAAAACCGGTGTGGCAAGCGAAATAGGCAGGAGCGCGAACAGTTTCCGCCCTGCGAGATCGGCGAGCGAGAGCCAGACCTCTGACCAGTCGAATGGCACTTGCCCATCGCAGTGTTTGCGAAGCGAGAGCACCGCGGCCTCGATCAACGAGGCCGCGACGATGAAAAGCGTGACGTACGACGCGAGTTTTCCTGTGGAGAGCATGGTGAGCAGTGTGCGAATGGAAGCGCCTGGCGCGGTGTTGAAAAGGACGCGTCGTTCGCTGCTTTGCACGTCGCGTCGGATGAACCGCACTGTAGTGGCGCGGGACGCGAGGAGCCACTCACAAAATATGTCGCCGCATGTCGCGCGCGCACGGTGTAACACCGCGACATGGTTTTGCACGAGACTCGCGCCGGGAACCTCCCTATAGTTCGCTGCGCTGACACGCCGAATGCGTGCCCCGAAACGAACCCAAGGATCCCCGATGAAATCGCTCATTCGCTCCGCCCTCGCCGCCGCACTTGTCGCTCCGCTCTTCGCGCTTCCCAGCGCGCCTGCCTTCGCGGGCTGGTCCGGCCACGGCACCGCCTATACGCCGCACGGCACCTATAACGGCGCGCACTATGGCGCGTGCGGCGGCGGCAGCTGCTCGCATGCGGGTGGCGTGGCCGGCCCGTGGGGCGGCGTCGCGACCAACACCGGCACCGTCACGCGCAGCGCGCCGGGACAGTTCTCGAACAGCGGCACGGCGGTCGGCCCGAACGGGCGCTCGGTGCAGCATGCCGGCGACACGAACTGCGCGGGCGGCACCTGCTCGCACACCGGCACGATGACGGGCGAAGATGGCCGCAGCGCGTCGACTGCGGGCAGCGTGACGCGCTCGGCGCCGGGCCAGTATTCGTCGACGGGCACCGTCACCGCCGCGAACGGCAATAGCGTGAGCCACAATGCCTCGACGAATTGCGCGGGCTCGACCTGCTATCGCTCGGGCACGGACACGGGCAGCAACGGTGGAACCGTCACGCACTCGGGCCGCGCCACGCAGGTCGCGCCGGGCGTGGTGACGACGTCGGGCGGCTCCACCGTCGTCCGTGGCGGCACGGTCGCGACGGGTGGCACCACCGTGGTTACGGGTGGCTCCACCGTGGCCGTGGGCGCCACGGTTGCCGTCGCTCCGGCGCCCGCGCCGGTGGTTGTCGCGCCCGCACCTGCGCCCGCGCCGGGCACGGCCTATGTGGCCCCGCCGCCCGCGCCGAACACCGTGGCCGTCGCCCAGCCACCCAAGGCGGTGTACGTTGCGCCGTCGAAGCCTGTTTATATCGCGCCGCCCGCGCCGAAGGTTGTCTACGTCGCGCCGCCCGCACCCAGGGTGGTGTACGCGGCGCGCCCGCTGCCGCGCGCGGTCTACATCGCGCCGCGGCCTGTCTATGTCGCGCCCGCGCCGCGTGCCGCGATCTGGGTGCCGGCCCACTGGGCAGGCCGCGTCTGGGTGCCCGCGCACTGGGCGTGACTCTCATGCGCTGATTCGCATCGCCCCGGTTCGAACGCGGATTCGCACCCTGGTTCATGCCCTGATCTACCGCCTGATGAATGACCCGCCATGCAGCCGATCGCATCCGCTCACAAACATCGATTTCGAATTCATCATATATTTAGCATCCCTTCCAATTTACGAATGCGTCGCGGGCAGCCATCGGCCCGGCAACCCTGTCCCTCTAACGCGCGACGCCGCTTTGCACGGGCGCGCGCGGACCGCCCCGATGCGGCTTGAGGGCCAGCGCGGCGAATCCGAGCGCCACGGCCACGAGCGCACTGCCCGCCCACGGCGTCGCCAGCAGCGCGCCGCGCTCGACCAGCACGCCGCCGAACGCGGAGCCCAGTGCCACGCCCACGTGCATCGCGGACACATTGAAGCCGACGCTCGTATCCGCAAGCTCCGGCGCGGTTCGAATCAGGTAGCTCTGCACGATCGGCGAGATCGACCAGCTGATGCAGGCCCACAGCATCATCGCGGGCACGAACAGCAGCGCGGATGCACCGGCCGCGGGCAATATCGCCATCGCGCACAGAAAGACCGCCGGGCAGCACCACAGCGCGCGCGCCGCGCCAAGCCGGTCCGAGAGCAGGCCACCGAGCCACGCGCCGGCCACGCCCGCCACGCCGAAGGCCACGAACAGCGCGGCCAGCGTCGTGGCGTCGGGCGCGCGCAGCGCCTGCAAATAAGGCGCCAGATAGGC
>JAITTX010000590.1 GCA_031286755.1 Paraburkholderia sp. | reverse complement strand
CCTTGCCGCGCATCCGGAATGCGCCATCGCCACCGCTGCGCATCCCATCACGGCGCCCGACGAAATCTTCAGCCCGAACGTCGTGAAGGTCGTGCTCGACGCACGCGGCGTTGCGCTCTACTTCTCGCGCGCGCCCATTCCCTGGGCGCGCGACGCCTGGCAGCCGCACTGGTCGCCGGCCCGCCTCGATCTGGCCGCCATGCCCGCCCCACCGGCTCCGGCGACCGTTTACCGGCATATCGGCCTGTACGCGTACCGGGCGAAATTTCTGCGCAGCTACCCTTCACTCACGCACTCGCCAATCGAGCAGGCCGAAGCGCTCGAGCAGTTGCGCGCGATGTGGCACGGCGAGCGCATCGCGGTGCTCGTCACCGCCGAGGCGCCGGCGCCCGGCGTCGACACGCCCGCCGACCTCGCCCGCGTGCAGGCGCTATTCCGGCCTTAATAGCGGCCGTAAGCCGAAAATCCCATGGCATAATCGGTGGTTTGCGCGAGCCGTCGAAGCCTTTGTGCGTGGGGGTTTCCCCCGATCAGGCCTGCTGAAGAGGAGACGCACGACGCCGCCGATACCGCCCTTGAAGGGGCGGCCGCCGCGCCGCAAGAATTTACATAGATCGGAGAAAGTTGAAATGCGTTTGATCCTGTTGGGCGCCCCCGGCGCGGGCAAGGGAACCCAGGCAAACTTCATCAAGGAGAAGTTCGGCATCCCCCAGATTTCGACGGGCGACATGCTGCGCGCGGCCGTCAAGGCCGGCACGCCGCTCGGCGTCGAGGCCAAGCGCTATATGGACGCGGGCGAACTCGTGCCCGACGCGCTCATCATCAACCTCGTGAAGGAACGCCTGCAGGAACCCGACTGCAAGAACGGCTACCTGTTCGACGGTTTTCCGCGCACCCTGCCGCAGGCCGAAGCCATGAAGCAGGCCGGCGTGGCCATCGACTACGTGCTCGAGATCGACGTGCCGTTCGACGAGATCATCGTGCGCATGAGCGGCCGCCGCATGCACCCGGCGTCGGGCCGCACCTATCACGTGAAGTTCAACCCGCCCAGGCAGGACATGGTCGACGACGTGACGGGCGAGCCGCTCGTCCAGCGCGACGACGACAAGGAAGAAACCGTGCGCAAGCGTCTGGACGTGTACGTTGCGCAAACCAAGCCGCTCATCGCCTACTACAGCGACTGGGCGAAGCGCGGCGAGGAAAACGGCATGAAAGCGCCGCAATACCGCGCTATTGCCGGCCTCGGCAGCGTCGAGGAAATCCGCAACCGCGCATTCGACGCGCTCAAGTAACACCTCTCTTGCCGGCCGTGCCGGACAGGGTCCGGCATGAACGCCGGCCTCCCCGTCCGGCCGGTCCTGTCTTTTTTGCAACTCCTCCTTATCGATGAGTTGCGGGCTGGTCCGCCACGGGGCCACACCGCAGAAAAAAATACCCATCGAGCAGCAAGGAGGAAGACAAATGCAAATCCGCGACAACGTATTCCTGATCACCGGCGGCGCGTCGGGCCTCGGCGCCGCCAGCGCACGGCTCATCGCCGCAGAAGGCGGCAAGGTCGTGCTCGCCGATCTCAACGAGGAAGCGGGCAACGCGCTCGCGCAAGAACTCGGCGGCACCTTCGTGAAGTGCAACGTCGCGAGCGAGGAAGACGGCGCGCGCGCCGTGGCCGCCGCCACCGCGGCAGGCACGTTCCGTGGCCTCGTGAACTGCGCCGGCATCGCGCCCGCCATCAAGACCGTCGGCAAGGACGGCCCGCACCCGCTCGACGCGTTCAGCAAGACCATCTCGGTCAATCTGATCGGCACCTTCAACAGGATCCGCCTCGCGGCCGCCGCGATCGCGCAGACCGCGCCCAGCGAGGGCGGCGAACGTGGCGTGATCGTCAACACGGCGTCGGTGGCCGCGTACGACGGCCAGATCGGCCAGGCGGCCTATGCGGCCTCCAAGGGCGGCGTCGTGGCGATGACGCTGCCGATCGCGCGCGACCTCTCGCGCAACGGCATCCGCGTGATGACGATCGCGCCGGGCATCTTCGAAACGCCCATGCTGCTCGGCATGCCCAAGGAAGTGCAGGATGCGCTCGGCGCGATGGTGCCGTTCCCGCCGCGCCTCGGCAAGCCCGACGAGTACGCGATGCTCGTCAAACAGATCGTCGAGAACCCGATGCTCAACGGCGAGGTGATCCGCCTCGACGGCGCGATCCGCATGCAGCCGAAATAAGAACGCGCGCACGCTCGCGCCAGGCGTAAAAAAACCCGCGAACGAAATTTCGCGGGTTTTTTTGTTTGCGCAAAGCGCGCACTGGCGCAGCCGGTCAATCGTTATCGAGCGTGCGCTGGCGCAGTTCCTGCAATTGCGACTCGACCACGGCGGCGTCCTCGGCGTCGGGGCGCTCGTCGAGATAGTGCTCGAGATCTTCCAGCGCGGGCCGCAGGTACTCGAGGCGCGCAGATGCGAAGCCGCGATCGCGCACCTCGTCGATGCTCTCCGGCAACAGAATCACGAGCCACTGCTGGATGCCGAGCAGGCGCTCCCAGCGCTCGGTCTGCAGATATACCGACTTCAGGTTGCGCAGCATGCGCGCCACGATCTCGCGCCGCGTGGCCGGTTCGAGCAGCATGCGCAGCGCGCGCGC
>JAITTX010000587.1 GCA_031286755.1 Paraburkholderia sp. | reverse complement strand
CCGGGCGCGCCTCTTAAAGCACCGTTAGCCCGGCCCTTGGCGCACCCTTAGTGCGTCCTCAGTGCGCCCTCAGTGAGCCCTTGGTGCGCCCTTGGTGTGCCCCTGACGCATCCCTGCCTCGCGTTCACCGCGCTCCCGGCCCACGCCATCCAGCGCGCCCACAACCGCAAACAGCACATCGCCCATCGAAGCCCCGGACCTCAGGCAACAGCCAAAAAAAAACGGGACCACTCGCATGGCCCCGCTCTCGCCGCCCCGCTTCAGCGGCCCCTCGCTGCTTGCCGGGGCGCTATCGCGCTCGCGTCACGACGCCATCCAGCACGCGCCCGACCGCTTCCACGTATTGCTCCTTGCCGAAGCGCTCGCGCGCCACCGCAAGGCCGTTTTGCGCGAGCCGCTCGCGCAGCGTCTCGTCATCGCACAGCGCGGCCAGCGTCTTCGCCAGCTCTCTCGCGTCGCCCGGCGTGCAGAGCAGCCCGCTCTTGCCGTGCTCGACGATCTCCTTCACGCCGCCGTCGCGCGAGGCCACCACGGGCCGCTGCGCGAGCATGCCCTCCACCACCACGCGGCCGAACGGCTCCGGCGTGATGGAGGTATGCGCGATCACGTCCATCGCGCGCATGCAGGCCGCGATGTCGTGCCGGAAGCCAAGGAAATGGACCCGGTCGGCGAGGCCGCGCGCGGCCACGAAGTCGCGCAGCTCCTGCGCGTAGGCGTCTTCGCCGAACAGCGGCGCGCCCACGAACACGGCATGCGCGCGCGGCTCGAGCAAGAGCGCCTCGAGCAGCACGTGCTGCCCCTTCCAGCGGGCGAGACGGCTGAACGCGCCCACCAGAAACGCGTCCTCCGGCAGGCCGATCTGCGCGCGCAACTGCGCCTGCGGCACGCGCGCGAGCGCTCGGAACGGCGACTCGTCCACGCCGTTGTGCACGACGTCGATGCGCCGCGAGTCGAACTTCGTGAGCTCCGCAAAGACCTGCGCCGAGGCGTGCGAGTTCGCAATCACGTGCGCGAGGCCGAGCTTCGCGCAGCCCTTGATGACGGCGCGCTGCACGCGCCCGAAGTGCTCGTCGCTCACGATGTCGCGCAGATGCCAGACCACGGGTTTGCGCGCGAGCTTGCCCGCCAGCACGCCGATCACCATCGCGCGCTGCGTATTCGCGTAGAGCACGTCGGCGCCGCGCGCGCGGCGCCGCGTCTCGCGCACGAGCGCGGCAATGCCCGCGAGCACGCCGAGCTTGGGCACGGCCCCGCCATCACGGCGCACGTTGCGCAGCGCGCCCGAATCGAGCACGTCCACGCGGGCGCCCGCGGCGTCGAGCGCCTCGCGAAACGGCCCATCGTTGAACAGCAGCACTTCGATACGCGCGCGCAGGCCCTTCACCACTTCCAGCAGCGAAAGCTCCGCGCCGCCCAGCACGCCGCTCTGGTCGATCGCCAGCACGCGGGGAGCGTTTTGAGTCGCGGGGTGTCCGCCTTCGTCATCGTCGCCACCCGGGCTGGACGCATCGTGCGCATCGGAAACTTCCGGCGCGCCGGCGCGCGGCAGCCCTGCCTCGGCGATCGCCGGCACGGCTCGCGCCACGCGCGCAAAGAACTGCTCGCGGAAATGCTGCGCCGAAAAGCGCTCGGCATTCGCGCGGCAATCCTCGGCGCGAAAACGCTTCGGATCGCGCTCGAACGACTCGACCGCCGCGATGATGGACTCGGCGCGCTGCTCGTCGAAGAAGAGCCCGGTGGGCTGCGAGCCCGAATCGCGCACGGTTTCGAGCGCGCCGCCCTTGCCGTAGGCAATCACGGGCGTGCCGCAGGCCTGCGCTTCCACCACCGAAATGCCGAAGTCCTCCTCGGCCGCGAACACGAAGGCCTTCGCGCGGCGCATGCGATCGTGCAGCACCGAGAACGGCTGATAGCCCATCACCTCGACGTTCGGGCCGGCCTTCGCGCGCACCTTCTGCATGTCGGGACCGTCGCCGATCACGACGAGACGCTTGCCCGGCATGCGCGCGAACGCCTCGACGATGAGATCGATCTTCTTGTACGGCACGAGCCGCGAAGCGGTCAGATAGAAGTCTTCCTTGTGCGTCTCGAGCTCGAACGAATCGACGTCGACGGGCGGATACACCACCTCGGCATCGCGCTGATACACCTTGTGAATGCGCCGCGCGATGAACGACGAGTTGGCCACGAACTGGTCCACCGAATTGGCCGTGCGCACGTCCCAGTTGCGGATGTAGTGGAGGATCAGGCGCGCGAGCATCGACTTCGGCCCGCGCGTGAGATGCGACTCCTGCAGATACTGGTGCTGAAGGTCCCACGCGTAGCGGATCGGCGAGTGCACGTAGCTGATGTGAAACTGGTCGGGACCGGTCAGCACGCCCTTGGCCACCGCATGCGAGCTGGAAATGACCACGTCGTAGCCCGACACGTCGAGCTGCTCGATGGCGAGCGGCATCAACGGCAGGTACGCGCGGTACTTCGTGCTCGCCTTCGGCAGGCGCTGGATGAACGACGTGGTCGCGCGCTTGCCGCGCAGGAACTTGCGGTCCTTCTCCTCGACGAAGTCGACCACCGAAAAGAGGTCGGCGTCGGGGAAGCAGTCGATGATCTGCTCGAGCACGCGCTCGGCGCCCGCGTAAGTGACGAGCCAGTCGTGCACGATGGCCACGCGCGGCTTGCGGTTCCCGGCGCGCGCCCGGTATGCGGGGCCTGCGGCGTGCGCGTCGAGGAGCGGCCGCAGCGCGGTGACCGCGGATTCGCCGCGGGCCTCGGTGTGAATATCAGTGTGAGCATCGCGCCGTTGAACGGGCGCGGCAGCGCTTGCGGACGGCGCCACTTCGTCGATCAATTCGTGACTCATGCGCTTTTCCGTAGATTCAGACGAAACAAAAGGGAACGGGCGTAGCCGCGCAGCAACGGCGTGGTGGCCACCGACCACACGCAGTTGGCCAGCGCCAGCACGATGCCCGCGCCGATCGCGTAGATCGCGTCGGGCAGCCACCACGCAATGGCGAGCGCGGCGGCAAGAAAGCTCAGGTGTGCGAACATGTCCACCACGATGGTGCGGCTGTGAATGCGCGAGAGCCACAGCAGCACGACATAGTCGAACAGCGCGCGGAACAGCACCGCCGCGGCGGCGCCGGGCAGGCCGAAATACGAAATGCCCAGCCACAGCAGGCCCGCGTAAAGCGGCAATTCCACGAGGCCCACGCGCGCCGCGGCGGCGGGATTGTTCTGCGACTGGATCAGGATGCGCGTGACGCCCGCCTGCCCGATCAGCCACACGGCAACGATCAGGAAGCGGCCCACCGGCGCGCCATGCCCGGCGATCACCGGGCCCACCCACACGCGCAGGAACGGCTCGAGCACCACGATCGCGCCAATCGCAATGGGCGTGAAAACCGCATTGAGAAATTGCAGCGACTGCGCCGCGATCTCATCGGCATGCTCGCGGTGCAGCGCGGAAAGGCGCGGGAACAGCGTGCGCACGAGCGCGTTGGGCACCATGTTCAGGCGCGTCACAAGATTCTGCGGCACCGTGTAGTAGGTGACGAAGCGCGCGCCGAGTCCCGCGCCCAGCATCATGCGGTCGAGCGAATCGGCCACCATCGTGGTGACGCTGGCAACCAGCATCCAGCCGCCGAAATTGAACAGCGCCTTCGAGGTGTCGAAGCGCGGGCCGCGCACATGCTTGATGCCGAGCACGCGCAGCGCCGAGTGGCCCAGCAGCAGGCCCGCGAACAGGCGCGCCAGCACGGCGGCGGCCAGCACGTTCTGCAGGTTCGGCCCGATCAGCCACGCGGCGCCGAGCGGCAGCAACTGGAACAGGAACGTGCCCAGCGTCTGGTTCGTGTTGTAAATGCCAAAGCGCTCCGCGCCGTTGATGGCGCCCGCGAACACCCACGAGACGTTGGCGATGGGAATCGCCACCGCGAGCCACGGCAGCGCGAGATAGACCTCGTGGCGCAGCTCCGGCGTCACGTGCGTGAAGTACGCGGTATAGAGCGCGCCGCCCGAGTAGATCAGCAGACCGCCCACCGCGCCGGTGATGAAGTTCAGCCAGAACGCGCTCCAGAACACGCGCTCGCAGGCATCGGCGTCCTTCGACGCATAGGCCTTCGAAATGTGGTTCTGCGCGGCCATGCTCATGCCCAGGTCGAGCACGCTGAAATAGCCGATCAGCGTCCACACGAGCGCGATCACGCCATAGCGGTCGACGCCCAGCAGCTTGATGTACGTAGGCACCGTGACCAGCGACACGAAGGTCGGCAGCACGAGGCCAAACAGATTGATTGCGACGTTGCGCAGTATTCCTTTATCCATATGTGTTCCGGTAGCGTGCGGCGCGGCGCGGGAATGCGGATCCCGGGCTGAGCCAGGCCGGGTCCTCCAGCAGCCGCCTGGCTGGCCCTCAGGCCGGCTTCCAGCGGTACATCATCACTTTGCCGCGCGCGTCTTCTTCAACGAAGATCAGGTATTCGCCATTGGGCTGGCGGTTCGCGGTAATGCCGAAGGGCACATCCACCCAGCCCGAGGTATTGCCGACTTCCGCGCCTGGGCCGAACGTGCCGACCTCCTTCGCGCTGTCCTTGTCGTACACGTGGACGTTGCCCGCGGGCTCGACCACGAACAGGTACTGCCCTTCCACGGTGACGCCGGCCGGCGTCACCGGCGGCTTCGCCTTGGGGTCCCAGGGCAGGCGCAGCAGATAGCGCTGCTGCGGGTTGCCGCTCGTCCACTTGTCGTAGCGCACGAGCACGCGGCCCGCCTCCTTCACGAAGCCCGGCTCGTGCGGCGCGTCGGCGGTGTAGCCCGCCACGTAGAGCGTGTCGGTCTTCGGCTCGTAGATCGCGCGATGCACCTCGGTGAAGGGCGCGGGCATCTCGTACTGGTCGATCTTGTCGTACGAGTAGATCGGGTTGCCCTTCGCGTCGATGCCGCCGAAGCGGAAACGCGTGATGCCCTTGTTGTCGCGCGCGCGCCAGATATCGCCGCGCGTGTCGATCCACCAGCCCCAGCCACCGGCCAGATGGCCGCGGCCCGGATAGCGGGTGAACTCGTCGGCATCGAACGCGCCGTTGCCGTTCGTGTCGCGCCAGATCCAGTCGCCCCCTGGCGGCGCGTTCGGAATGTGCTGCACCGGCCGCGCGCGCCCGGCGATGAAGCCCGAGGGAATCGCGGTCTCGCCGTCGCGCTGCGGATCGAAGCGATAGATCTTCAGGTGATCCGCATACATGTCGGTGAGGTAAAGGAACGTGTGACCGTTCAGCTCGCGCGCGGTGGGCAGCCCCGGCCACATGTCGCCGTTGAATACCGGGTCCTGCGGATACTTGAAGCGATTGGAGAGGAACCCTACGTATTTCCAGTCCTGCCCCGGCGGCTTCGAAAGATCCAGCTCGAAGCGCTTGTTGCCCGTATAGACGCTATTGGGCCGCGACGGGTCCACCCATGCGCCGTCCACGAACAGCAGCCCCTCCACGTTCCAGAGGCGCTTGCCGTCGGGCGCATAGCTTTCGAGCGTCGCGCCCAGCCCCGCGCCGATGGTGGCGTGGCGCGGGCCGATGCCGTTGGTCGACACGTAAATGTTGCCCTTCGCGTCGGTGCCCACGCCGGTCAGGCCATTGAAGCGGCCCGGCCCAGGCCGGCCCACAGTGTTCGCCGGGCCGGAGAAAATCCCGCCGCGTTCGCCGAGCGTGCCGCTCTGCTTGTAGCCATTGCCCTCGCGCGAGTAAATGAGGATCTGCTGGCGCGGACCGTTGTCCGCCACCAGCACGCGCTGCGAGGGATCCACGTTCACATCCACGGCCACCGAGTCGGCGGGCAGCTCGATCGTGTTCGAGAGCGGCTTGCCGTCGGCGGAATAATGCGCAATGCGCGGCGTCTTGTCGGTCACGCTGCCCGTGATCACCCACAGCGAGCCGTCGCCCGCCACGGCGATCTTGCCCGGCTCGTGCACATCGAACTGCGACTTGCGCTGCATCGAGTTGGCGTCGTACACCTCGATACGGTTGGCCGTGGTGTGGCTCACGTAGAGCAGCGAATCGGTGGCCGCGAGTCCGCCCACGTCGGCCGGCGCGCCCAGGTCGGGATGCGAGACGGCCGGCACGTCGGCGATCTTGAGGAACGCGCCCGCGAGCTGCGCGTGCGGATTGGTCGGATCGGGCGGGGCCTCGAAAGCCGCCGCGCGCTTCGGGTCGTCGATCGGCCGGCGCGTGACGCCAAACCACTGGCGCCCCTTTTCGGGCCAGATGCCGGGCCCGATCAGGTGCCCGCGTTCATTGCCCACGGCCACGGCCGCGAACAGAAAGCGCCGGTTCACGGCCACGGCGTTGCCGCCGTATCCGCCCCAGCCATGCGTGCCGCCGGCAAAGCCCAGCATTTTGCCGTTCTGATAGGCGCTGATTTCAGCGCCGCTCTCGTCCCAGGGCGCGTCGGTGTAGACCTTGCCCTCCGGCGTCACGGCGATGGCGGTGATGTTGATCTGGGTCCACGTACCCTGGCCATTGCCAAACGTGTTGCCAATCCACGATGTCGTTACATTGAGTTGCGGCGCGGCGATGGTCTGAACCGAGGAGGTGCAGACGAACGCACTGAGTGCAGCGAGCGCCAGCGTCCTGCGCATACGGCGGTCGGGAATCGGAAACGGCAAGGCAATTCCTCCGGTCGGGTGAATCCGACTGGATCATGCCGTACATTCACGAAGAAAAATCGCTCCACAAAAAGCGAAAATAATTCAAAAAAATTCAGTATTCGCCGCGCCTGCCGGCAGCCTCGCGAAATAAATCGCCGCACCGGGCGCCAAGGCCCGTGGGGCGGGCGCGGAGCGATCTTGTCCCGATTTCGGAAAGGAAACGGCAACGAGACTGCAACGAAACCGTCGCAATAGTGACACCGATAGTGGCATGCATATTCGACTAATCAAATCGCTTTCATTTTCAAAATCGCAGATCAATATATTTCGGCTTTTTGACCATTTAATTCTTTTTAGAATGAAGCGGACTATGCATGCATGAAACAACCGGATAGCCGATGACCGTAAACAGCCTCGCCAGCCCACCCCAACACTCCCACCGTATCGTCCAGCTCGACGGCCTGCGCGCGTTCGCGGTGCTCGCCGTGTTCGCGCAGCACGCGCTGAAAGCGCCGCTGTGGATGGGTGTCGACCTGTTCTTCGTGCTGAGCGGCTTTCTGATCACGGGCATCCTGCTCGAGCGCAAGGCACGCGGCCAGTCGTACTTCAGCTACTTCTATGCCCGCCGCGTGCGCCGCATCCTGCCGCCGTACATCCTGCTGATGATCGTCTCGTCGCTGCTGTTCGGCTTCGGCTGGGCGCACTACTGGCCGTGGTACGCGTTCTTCGCGACCAATATAGGCGACGCGCTGGGCCAGAGCGGACACGACAGCCTCAACATCCTCTGGTCGCTCGCGGTCGAGGAGCAGTTCTACATCTTCTGGCCCTTCGTGGTGCTGCTGCTTCCCCAGCGCATGCTCGCCGTGGTGGCCGCCGCACTCGTGCTCATCGTGCCCGTGCTGCGCGCCGTTGCAACGCCGTGGTTCGATTCGTTCTGGCCCATTTATTACCTCACGCCGTTCCGCATGGACCTGCTCGCGATGGGCGCGCTGCTCGCCGTGCTGGTGCGCAAAGACCGCAACGCGCTCGAGCCCTTCAAGGTGCCCGCGGCCATCCTGTTCTTTGCCGCGCTCGCCGTGCTCGCATGGCTGCACCTGCACTTCCCGCGCTTTCGCGCCGCCAACACGCCGCTCTCGAACGCCATGCTCTACAGCGTTTCGCTCGTGCTCTGCACTTCGACGGTGGTGGTCGCGCTGCAATCGAAAGGCTTCATCAAGCGCCTGCTCTGCAATCCGGTGCTGGTCTACATCGGCACCATCAGCTACACGATCTACCTGATTCACCTCACGATTCTCTATGCGGTGTGGCCGCTTCATTACAGCCGCCCGTTGAGCGCCGCCATCGCGCTGGCCCTCACGCTCGCCTATGCGAGCGCAAGCTGGTTTCTCTTCGAAAAACGTCTCACGCGCGGCCCGAGCCGCCGGCGACTGCCCGCGGACGCCACCGTGCGCGCCGGCGTGAGCACCCCCACCTCGCAGTCCTGAATCTCGATCAGATAAACAGGTTCTGAATCCACGTTCGCTACTTCAAAGGTACTCACACATGAACGAACGACGCAAAGCGATCATCACCGGCGTATCCGGCCAGGACGGCGCGTATCTGACCAAACTGCTGCTCGACAAGGGCTATCAGGTGGTCGGCACCTACCGGCGCACCAGCTCGGTCAACTTCTGGCGCATGAACGAACTCGGCGTCACGGATCATCCCTCGCTCGAACTCGTCGAGCACGATCTCACCGACGCGGGCTCGACGCTGCGCCTGCTCGAGCGCTCCCAGGCCGGCGAGGTCTACAACCTCGCCGCGCAAAGCTTCGTGGGCGTTTCGTTCGACCAGCCCGTGACCACGGCCGAAGTGACCGGCATCGGCGCGCTGAACCTGCTCGAAGGCATTCGCGTGGTCAACCCGAAAATGCGCTTCTACCAGGCATCGACGTCCGAAATGTTCGGCAAGGTCCAGGCCGTGCCGCAGCGCGAAGACACCCCGTTCTACCCCCGCAGCCCGTATGGCATCGCCAAGCTGTTCGCGCACTGGTCCACGGTCAACTACCGCGAGTCCTATGACATCTTCGCGACCAGCGGCATTCTCTTCAATCACGAGTCGCCGCTGCGCGGCCGCGAGTTCGTGACGCGCAAGATCACCGACGCCGTCGCCAAGATCAAGCTCGGCAAGCAGAACGTGCTCGAGCTCGGCAACATGGACGCCAAGCGCGACTGGGGCTACGCCTCCGAATACGTGGAAGGCATGTGGCGCATGCTGCAGGCCGACGATCCGGACACCTACGTGCTCGCCACGGGCCGCACCGAAACCGTGCGCGACTTCGTGACGATGGCCTTCGCCGCCGCGGGCTTCCAGCTCGAATGGTCGGGCCGCGCCGAGCGCGAGATCGCCGTCGACGTGGCCACGGGCCGCACGCTGGTGCGCGTGAGCCCGCGCTTTTACCGCCCCGCCGAAGTCGATCTGCTGATCGGCGACGCGAGCAAGGCGCGCAGCAAGCTCGGCTGGGAGCCGCAGACTTCGCTCGAGCAGCTCTGCCAGATGATGGTCACGGCCGACCTCACGCGCAACGAGCGCCATGACACGTTCTGACCGTTCCAGCGGTTCCACTGATACGCGGCGCGCGCTCATCACCGGCGTGGGCGGCTTCACCGGCCGCTACATGGCCGCGCGGCTCGCCGCGGATGGCTACCGCGTCTGGGGCACCGTGCGCGCCGGCGAGGCCGTTGACGATGCGGGCGTCGCAGGCGGCATCACGCCGCTCGCCGCCGACCTGCTCGACCCCGAAGCGCTCGCGCACGCCATCGAGGCGGTGCAGCCCGACGTGGTCGTGCATCTCGCGGCGGTGGCCAACGTCGCCAGCGGCGACGTGGCCCGCACCTATGTCGTCAACGTGGTGGGCACGCGCAATCTGCTCGACGTGCTCGCGCGCCAGCGTCATCTGCCGCGCGCCGTGCTGCTCGCGAGCAGCGCGAACGTCTACGGCAATGCCACGGCCGGCGTCATCGACGAAGCCGTGCCGCCGCAGCCCGCGAACGATTACGCGGTAAGCAAGCTCGCGATGGAATACGTCGCGAAGCGCTGGAACGCGCAATTGCCGCTGGTGATCGCCCGGCCGTTCAACTACACGGGCGTGGGCCAGAGCACCGACTTCCTGCTGCCCAAGATCGTCGAGCACTACGCGCGCGCCGAGCGCTCGATCTCGCTCGGCAACATCGAGGTGAGCCGCGACTTCTCTGACGTGCGCGACGTGGTGGACGCCTATGCGAAGCTCATTGCAGCGGCGCCGCGCGGCGAGACGGTCAACGTCTGCTCGGGCACCGGCTGGACGCTCGGCGAAGTGCTGGCGATGCTTTCGCGCATTGCGGGCTACGAGATCGAGGTCAAGATCGATCCGCGGTTCGTGCGTGCGAACGAAGTGCGTCATCTCGTGGGGTCGAACGCGAAGCTGCGCTCGATCGTGGGAGATGCGGAGCGCACGCCTATCGAGGCGACGCTGCGATGGATGTTTGATGAGGCGCGCAAGCGGCTGCTTGCCGGGTGAGCTTTTCGCGCCGCGCGCGCGTTGTTTGTCGCGGTTCCCGCGCCTGGCGCGTTTCCTTGTGGTCGTGTCGGTCTATTAGCGTCGCCCCTGTGCGGGGCGGCACCTACTTTTCTTTGCAGCCGCAAAGAAAAGTAGGCAAAAGAAAGCGGCTCACACCGCCAGTGTGACGCCGTCCACCACTAGCCTTCATTCGGAGCGGTTCCGGAGCGTCTGTCGCCACGCGCTGTATGGCGGAGTGACAAAGGGCTCATCCTTCCGGCGGCGCTGCGCGCGCCGTGGGGCATAACTTAAAGCCAGAGGGGGTGCATGTGTTTTCGCGTGCTCATGTGGCACACCGGGTTTCCCTTGCAGACCCTTCCGCGCCGTCGCGTAGCGAGGCGTGGGATGAATGAGTCCTTTGTCACTGAGGGGTATTGTGCGAGGTGACGGATGCTCCGGAACCGCTCCGATCACAGGCAAGTGGTGGACGGCGTCACACTGGCGGTTTGAGCGGCTTTCTTTTGCCTACTTTTCTTTGCCGCTGCAAAGAAAAGTAGGTGCCGCCCCGCACAGGGGCAACGCTAATGGACCGACACGAATACAAGGAAACGCGACCAGCGCAGGAACCGCGACGACGGCCTTAACTCAAGGCACGCCGCCATTAGCAACCGCAATCGCCTCCGCATAAACATCGGCGACGCGCCGCGCGATCACGGCGTTATC
>JAITTX010000483.1 GCA_031286755.1 Paraburkholderia sp. | reverse complement strand
GTCCCAGGCGAATAAAAAAGCGGAATCCGCCTCGCGGGTTCCGCTTTTTTGTTGCCGGTGCGTGGCCGGGCGCACATGGCCCGACGCGCCCCCGGAGATTGCCGCGCTGCACTCGTGCGCCGCAATTCAGCGCCGTGATTCAGCGCCGATAGTCAGGTCAGCGACGTGTGACGCGTTTCGCGCATGCACAAGACGCCGAAAAGGCTCACGGTTGCCGCGATCGACACATACGCGCCGACCCACGAAAGCCCGCCGTGCGCGGCGAGCACCTGCGCGATGTACGGCGCCACCGATGCCCCCAGGATGCCGCCCAGGTTGTACGCAACGCCCGCACCCGTATAGCGCACGCTCGTGGGGAAGAGTTCGGGCAGGAGCGCGCCCATCGGCGCGAAGGTGGCGCCCATCAGGAACAGCTCGATCACGAGGAACAGCAGCACGAGCGGCAGCGACCCGCTGCCGAGCAGCGGCTCCATCGTGAAGCCCGAGAGGATGGCGGCAATGCAGCCGACGATCAGCACCGGCTTGCGGCCGAAGCGGTCGGAGAGCCAGGCCGAAATCGGCGTGGCGATGCCCATGAACACCACCGCAATACAGAGCATGCCGAGGAAGGTCGGGCGCGGAATGTGCAGCGCCGTCACGCCGTGCGAGAGCGAGAACACCGTTGCGTTGTAGAAGAGCGTGTAGCACACGACCATGGCGAGCGCGCCGAGCAGCGTCGGCCACCAGTACTGCGAGAGCAGCGTGGCGACCGGCACCTTGACGCGTTCCTCGCGCTCGACAGCGGCCTTGAAGGCGGGCGTTTCAGCGATCTTCAGGCGCACATAGAGGCCCAGCGCGACGAGCACCGCCGAGACGATGAACGGCACGCGCCAGCCCCAATCGCGAAACTGCTGATCGGAGAGCGTGGAGGCGAGGCCGAAGAAGAGGCCGTTCGAAGCGAGGAAGCCCACCGAGGGCCCGAGCTGCGGAAACATGCCGAACCAGCCGCGCTTGCCTTGCGGCGCGTATTCGGTCGCGAGCAGCGCCGCGCCGCCCCATTCGCCGCCAAGGCCGATGCCCTGGCCGAAGCGCAGTACGCACAGCAGGATCGGCGCGAGGCTGCCGATCGAGTCATAGCCGGGCACGAAGCCGATCAGCGTGGTGGAAAGACCCATCACGAGCAGCGAAGCGACGAGCGTGGATTTGCGGCCGATGCGGTCGCCGAAGTGGCCGAAGATGAACGAACCGATCGGCCGCGCGACGAACGCGATGCCGAACGTCACGAACGCGGAGAGTGCCTGGGCCGTGGCCGAGCCGTGCGGGAAGAACACGGGACCGATCACGAGCGCGGCGGCCGTTGCGTACACATAGAAGTCGTAGAACTCGATCGCGGTACCGATGAAGCTCGCGAAAATCACGCGCGCGGCGCTTTGCTGCTTCGCCGCGTCGGCCTGATCGGCGCGCGCGGGCGAAATGGGGGAGGTGGACATCGATGGGTCTCCAGTCGTTGTGCTGTCGTAGTGAAGCGCAGCTTGCGCTTCCTGACGCCCGAGGCGCAAGTTGCGGCACAGGCGCTTTTTTGTTCAGGGTTCGAAGCCCGGCGGGCTGGCAGCGTGGCTGAGTGGCCTCAGGGCAGCGGCGCCGCGCCGTCCGCGGATGCCTTTGGCGGCATCTTTGCGCAGGCAACGATTTGTCAGTATGCATCGTGCAGCGCCGGGTGTCTGCACGATGCGGGAACCGGCCGGGCGCGCGGATAAGCGCAAGCGGGCACGAGATGTGGCCTGGCGGCGGTCGGGTAGCGCACATTGGCGCGGCGCGGGTGGCGCCGGACAATGCGTATGGCCGGGCAAATGCCGGCAGGGGATAGCGAAAAATTATAACGACCGTTCGCGAGGCGCAGCAAGGCTCCCGCAAGCCGGGTGCGAGGACTTGGCAAGGCGGGCGGCGCCAGGGTGTTCAGTCGAAGTGCTGCGCTTGCGGCGAGGCGAGCGTGCGTAGCTGGAATTTACCGTCGTCGTTGAAGAGCCAGTCTTCGAGCAGCTCGATCTGGCCGATCGAGTTGAGCAGACGCGCCGGTGGCGGCGGCAACGGCGCCGAATGGCGCAGGGTGACGAGCGCGGTGGCTTCGGCGTCGTAGTCGCCGTTGGTGCGGTAGACCGACGATTTCACGATCTGCCCGTCGCGATTGACGACGAAGGAGACCACCACGAGCGAGCGCAGCATCGCCTGCGGCGTGCCGCGCAACACATAGGACGGGTTACGTTCGACGATGCGCTTCGCCACGGCGGCGCGATAGTTATCGAGTGCCGCGCTATTGATCGCCTGAGGTGGGATGACCAGCGCGGGGCTGGATGGCGGTGTGAATGTGCAGGCGCTCGCGAGGGCGAGCAGCAAGGACGGGCCAAGGTACCGCAGCAGGCGCGGGCAAGCGGGTATGCGACTGGGAGCGCTCGTGGCTGCAAGGCCGCTGCGCGGACGGACGCGGATGAGCATGGCGAGCAGGCTCGGATGCGAAACCAGATTCGAGCTTAGTCGAAACGAGCGGGGTTTCAATCCGCAGTCACCCGTGTGGTGTAGCCGGGTGCGTGCTCAGGGCCGGCCTTGAACAAGCCAGCGCGAAACAGAGAGCAGGAACGACGTGTCGAGCGCTTATTCGACCGGGAACTGCGCGCACGGATCCGCGGCCACGGTGGCGCAGGCGTACGAGTATTGGCCGCTCTTCATGAAGAGCTCCTTGCCGACCTCGAGGTTGTCGCGCAGGTTGGGCGAGCTTTCCCAAGCGATGTAGCTGGAGCACATCACGGCAAACAGAACGACGATCGAAAATGCGAATTTTTCAAGCAGTTGGAAGCGGTGCGACATGATAAATCCCCTTAATGGACAGGATTGTACCGCACCACTAGGGTTTTTACCTAGATATCTGCCGTATAGATGGCATGATATATGTCGATGATATATGAATGCGACCCTTTAATTTAATCGAACGGCCTTTGGGCAGCAGGGGCGATACGTTGGCACGACGTGCTTGCGGCATTGACCGGGGACGT
>JAITTX010000466.1 GCA_031286755.1 Paraburkholderia sp. | reverse complement strand
CGCGACTCGGCCGCGTAGCGCTCACGCGGGCGCTTGTCCTCGTAGTCCTTGCCGGCGAACTTGTGGAAGAAGCCCACCTGGCCGAACATCGGCCCGATGCCGCCCATCTGGAACATGAGCCACTGGATCGCCTCGTAGCGCTCGCGGCCTTCGCGCGCGAGGAACTGGCCGCTCTTGTCGGCGAGGTAGATCAGGATCGCGCCCGATTCGAAGAGCGGGAGCGGCGCGTTCCCGGGGCCGTTGGGATCGATGATCGCGGGAATCTTGTTGTTCGGATTGAGCGAGAGGAATTCCGGCGACATCTGGTCGTTGGTGTCGAAGCGAACCAGATGCGGTTCGTAGGGCAGTCCCGTTTCTTCGAGCATGATCGAGACCTTGACGCCGTTGGGCGTGGGCAGCGAATAGAGCTGGATGCGCCCGGGATGTTGCGCGGGCCATTTGGCGCTGATGGGGAAGGTGGAGAGGTCGTTCATGCGAAGTCCTGTAACGGGGCGCGTGCAGTGCACGCGAGGGCGCCCGCCGTGAAAGCGTGCGCCGCGTTTTCAGCTCAATGCGAAGGCCGGACGCGCCGGACGTGCGCGCTTAGCGCTGCGCCCACAGCGTGCGGCCCAAGAACGTGAGGGTGCGGTCCCACGCGCGCTGCGACCAGGCCGGATCGAACTGGGTGTGCGCGATACGGCCCGGGCCCACGGCGGTTTCGTTCGCGAACGCGTGGTAAGCCAGGTAGCGGTGAAACTCGACGTTCACGCCGCCGTCGCGCAGCTTCTCTTCCAGCTCGTCCACGGTTTCGATCTTGAAGAAAGCATCTTGCGTGCCCCAGTGGCCGAGCACCGGCGCGGTGATCTTGCTCGCATCGAGATATTCGAGCGGCGGGAAGCCATACCACACCACCACGCCCGCGAGGCCCGGGATCATGTTCGCGGCGAGCAGCGTGAGCGCGCCGCCCATGCAATACCCTGTCACGCCGACGCGGTCGGTCAGCGTCCTCAGGTGATCGACGGCGCCGCGAATGTCCTGCGAGGCGGCATCGGCGAAATCGAGGCCTGTCATCAAGTGGTGCGCCTCCTCTTCTTCGACGGTGCTCTTGCCACGGTAGAGGTCAGGCACGAGCGCGTAGTAGCCCGCTTGCGCGAGACGCTCGGCCACGCCGCGAATCTGGTCGTTCAAGCCCCACCATTCCTGGATCACGACGATGGCGGGCGCGCCTTCGGTTTTCGCGGGTGTGGCGAGATACCCTTCGAGCGTTTTGCCGTCGGGGCGCTTGAAGCTGACCATGGAGCCGGTGGGGTGTGTCATGAGTGTTCCTTGGTGTGTCGGTTGACCGGTTGAAGCGGATTGGCGTGCGTTAGCGCGTGTTCGGGCGCGCTCGAGCGTGCCGGGCTGAGATGAATCGGGTAGCCCATAGCATAGCGTCTGCGTGAGCGTTTTGCTCGCATGCCCATGGCGTGGCGAGTGCGTTGCGCGCCCGGCAAGCCCAGGCCGCGCTCACTCGCCAATGAGGTGCGCAACGATATCGCGCGCCTGCGCATGGCGGCGGTGCTCGAACAGATAGATGCCCTGCCAGGTGCCGAGCACCGGTTCGCCGCGCTCGACGGGAATCGAAAGCTGCGTGTGCGTGAGCGCGGTGCGCAAATGCGCGGGCATGTCGTCGGGGCCTTCGGTGTCGTGCTCGTAGCGCTGCGGGTCTTCGGGCGCGAGCTCGTCGAAATAGCGTTCGAGGTCGCGGCGCACCGAGGGATCGGCGTTCTCCTGGATCAGGAGCGATGCCGAGGTGTGGCGGCAGAACAGCGTCAGCAGCCCGGTGCCGATGCCGGCTTCACGCACGAACGCGCGCACTTGCGGCGTGAACTCGACCAGCCCGCGCGAGCGCGCATGAACGTGCAGATGATGAATGGCCTGGCGCATGAGGGGTTCTCCTGTGCGGATGCGGCTCGCTCGCCTGAATGTGGCGAAGCGGGGCGAGGTGGGGTGGACGAGCGGTAATGCGGCCGCGCGGCGGCGCGTGGGTTCCGCGCCCGGGAAAATTCGCTGCCGCACGCTGCGGCGCGCATGCTGGTAGCATACCGGCCTTGCCGCCGCTCGGGCGGCCGACGATATCGATACTGGAACACTGGAGAACGCAGTTGAACCTCACCCGCTTCGCGAAGGCGCGTCACGCCACCAAGGCCTTTGATCCCGCACGCAAGATTCCCGCCGCCGTCATCGACGAACTGAAGGACCTGATCCGCTTCAGCCCCTCTTCGGTGAACTCGCAGCCGTGGCACTTCGTGGTGGCCGAAAGCGACGCCGCCCGCGCGCGCGTGGCGAAGTCCATGCAGCCGGGCTACGCCTACAACGAGCCGAAGGTGATGCGCGCCTCGCACGTGGTCGTTCTGTGCGTACGCACAGACATGGACGAAGCGCACCTTAACGCCGTGCTCGCGCAGGAAGAGGCCGATGGCCGCTTCGCGAACGCCGAGGCGAAGGCGGGCCAGCAGAACACGCGCGCCTTCTACGTGAACCTGCATCGCGAGCGCGCGGACTTGCCCGCATGGATGGAGAAGCAGGCGTACCTCGCGCTCGGCACGCTGTTGATTGGCGCATCGACGCTGGAGATCGACGCGTGCCCGATGGAAGGCTTCGACGCGAAGGCGCTCGACGAAGAACTCGGGCTGGCGGACAAGGGCTTGACCTCGCTGGTCGTGATCGGTCTCGGCTACCGCAGCGCCGACGATTTCAACGCGAAGCTGCCGAAGTCGCGCCTGTCCACGGCGGCGGTTTTCACCGAGCTGGCGTAAGCGCCAGCGCACGCGTTCATGGGCTGGCGGCCGGGGCCGGCGCCTGGCTTGCCGGAGCGGCTGCGTTCGTGGCGGCGGCAGCCGCGCCCGCATTGGCGTCCTGATTGAGCGCCGTGTTCGCAGCCGCACGATCCGGGTGCCCCGGGTCGTGCAGCACGCCGGTCCAGCCGCCGCCCAGGTCGCCGATCAGCGCCGCCGAATCGAGCAGCCGCTGCTGCTGCACGTTGAGCGAATTTTGTTGCGTGCTCAACTGTGTGGCTTGCGCCGTGACCACGGTCGTGTAATCGACCGTGCCCGCCTCGTACTCGTTCTGCGCGATCTGCGCGCCGCGAATCGCATCGCGCACCGCCGCGTCCAACCGCTCGCTTTGCTGCGCGAGAATGCGCAGGCCCGAAAGATCGTTCTCGACGTTCTGGAACGCCGCGAGCACGGTGCCGCGATAGTTCGCCACTGCCGCGTCGTAGCTCGCGCGCGCGGCCGCCACCTCGCCGCTGCGCGCGCCGCCGTCGAAGATCGTTTCCGTTGCGCTCGCGCCGAGCGACCACACGTAATTGCTGATGTGCAGCAGCCCCGAAAGCGGCGCCTGCGTGAACCCGTCGAGCGCCGAAAGCGAAATGTCCGGGTAATACGCGGCCACGGCCACGCCAATGGACGCATTCGCCGAGGCCATCTGGCGCTCCGCCGTGGCGATGTCGGGACGCCGCTGCAGCAGCGTGGACGGCACGCCCGCGGGAGTCTCCGGCAGCACCGGGAGCCTCGCGCTGTGCGGGATCGTCATGTCCTCGGGATTGCGGCCCACCAGCACGGCGATCGCATGCTCGTATTGCGCGCGCGCGACGCCCAGCGCGATCAGGCTCGCCTGGGCGTTCTCCAGTTGCGTGCGCGCCGTGATGAGGTCGGAAGGCGGAATCGTGCCCGCGCTGTCCTGGTTGCTCACCACGCGCAGCGAGGCCTTGTAGGCTTCCACGGTCTGCGTGAGCAGGTCGATGTCGGCATCGGTCACGCGCAGGTCGATCACGGCATTGGCCAGCGCGATCTGTTCGGATAGCTGAGCATTCGCAAGCGTCGCCTCGCTAGCCTGCGCGGTGGCCGACTGTTCCTCGATCTGGCGGCGCACCTTGCCCCAGAAGTCGGGTTCCCAGCTCACGTTCGCTTCGAGCGAACCCGAGTTGACGATGCGCGCGCCACTGCCGCTCAGGCTGCCCAGCGTGGCGGAGGAGGCGCGCTGGCGCGTGGCCGAGCCCGTCACCCCCAGCGTGGGAAAGAGGCTCGCGCGCGCGACCCGCACTTCGGCCAGCGCCTCCTGATAGTTGGCGTAGCTTTGCCGCACGGTCTGGTTCGAGACCGCCACGAGCGGTTCGAGCTCGTCCAGCAGCGGGTCCTGGAAAGCCGTCCACCATTCGCCTTTCGGGCCTTCGGCGGCAGCGGGCTCGGCCTGGGTCCAGCCGGGCAGCTCCTTCCATTGCGCGGGCACGTCCACTTGCGGGCGATGGTAGTCGGGGCCCACCATGCAGCCGCTCGCGAGGAACGTGACGGACACTGCCAGCGCGAGCGGCAGCAAGCGGCCCGCCG
>JAITTX010000427.1 GCA_031286755.1 Paraburkholderia sp. | reverse complement strand
GCCGAGCGCGCGCACATCTTCGTGGGCGTGCAGATCCGCAATCGCGGCGAGTCGCAGACCATCGCGCAGACCTTCGTCGATCACGGTTTCCCGTGCGCCGATCTCACCGGCGACGAGCTCTCCAAGCAGCACATCCGCTACATGGTGGGTGGCCGCTCGCCGCTCGCGCATGACGAACGCCTGTTCCGCTTCGAGTTCCCGGAGCGTCCGGGCGCGCTGATGCGCTTCCTGTCGTCGATGGCGCCGAACTGGAACATCAGCCTGTTCCACTACCGCAACCAGGGCGCCGACTACAGCTCGATTCTGGTGGGCATCCAGGTGCCGGCGGCCGAGGACGGGGAGTTCCGCCGCTTTCTCGCCACGCTCGGCTATCCGCATTGGGAAGAGACGCAGAATCCGGCTTACCGGTTGTTCCTGCAATGATGCGCATGCAATCATCCGCGCGATTCACACGGCGATTCACATTGAATCGGGTGCGATAACACTGCTGGAAAACACCAGGCCCGGCCAGAATGCGCGTCAGTATACTGAGCCACTGCCGGGCCTCGTCGCCTCAGGGAGATTGGGCGCCGTGCGTCGGACTCACCTGGAGGATGACAAACATGTTGCGCATCGTTCTTCGCTGTCTGCTGGCTTCTTCCGCGATCGCAATGGGTGCGCTGGGTGCGTTGCCTGGCGTGGCGCATGCCGATGCCGCGCATCCCGTGGTCGCGCTGCTGCCCGGCGTGACCGATCCTTTCTACTTCACGATGTATCGCGGTGCCGAGCGCGCGGCGAAGGAATCGCACGTGCAGTTGCTGTTCCAGGTCCCGAAGGCCTGGAACACGACCGAACAGGTGCCCATACTCAAGGCACTGATCGCCAAGCACCCCGACGTGCTTCTCGTTTCGCCAGTCGACAAGCAGCAGATGATTGCCCCGCTCAAGGAAGCGGCCGACGCCGGCATCAAGGTCATTACGGTGGACACCTATATTGGCGACGGTCATTACCAGACCGGCAAGGGCGACGCCGATTTCCCGCTCTCCTATATTGCTTCGGACAACCTGGAAGGCGGCCGCGTGGCGGCGCGCGCGCTCGCGAAAGCCATCGGCGACAAGGGCACGGTCTACTGCGAGGATAACAAGCCCGGCATCTCCAGCACCGACGCGCGCGTGCAGGGCTTCATGGAGGAGATGAAAAAGCATCCGGACATCAAGGTGCTCGAAACGCAGTACAACGAGGACGATGCCAATCGTGCCGCCGCGCACGTGGCCGCCGTGCTCGCGCGCAATCCCGATCTCTCGGGCGTGTTCGGCGCGAACACGTTCTCGGGCAGCGGCGCCGCGCAAGGCGTGAAGACCGCGGGCAAGCAGGGCAAGGTCAAGGTCGTGGTCTTCGACGCGGTGCCGGGCATCGACGACAAAATCAGTAGCGGCCTCGTCGATATCGCCATCGCGCAGCGCCCGTACGACATGGGCTACTACGCGGTGAAGGCCGCCGTCGACGCGATCCACGGCAAGAAGATTCCCGTCTACAGGAGCACGGGCTTCGTGGTGCTCGACAAGTCGAACATCGACAGGCCGGAGATGAAGGTCTACATCTATTCGAACTGACCGGACGGACCCGCGCGCGCCATGAACGACAAGCGGCTCGACCGCCTCGCGCTCGTCAGCAAGGTCTGGCCGTGGCTGTTCCTCGGTACGCTGCTCGTGTTCTTCGAAGTATGGGCGCGCATCGCCACGCACCGCTCGTTCGTCTTCAACGCGTATAACCTGCAGTCGATCGGGCTCGCGGCCAGCGCGCCGTTGCTGCTCGCCATCGGTCAGACCTTCGTGATCGTGACGGCGGGCATCGACCTTTCGGTGGGATTCGTCATGGGTCTCGCCGCCGTGTGTGTCGCGCAGTTTACGATTCCGGGCGGCGGCTCGCCGTGGGTCTTGCTGCTGTCGATTCCGCTCACGGTGCTCATTTGCCTGATTCCCGGCCTCGTCAATGGCGTGCTGATTGCGCGCCTTGGCGTGCCCGCGTTCATCGGCACGCTCGGCATGTACGGTGTGGCGCGCGGCGCGGGCTTTCTTGCGGCGGGCAGCGGCATGACCGTGGCCGTCGACAATGCAGGGCTCGCGTGGCTCGGCCAGGGCTGGACACCCGTGGTGCTCACGGCCGTGCTGCTGGTGGCCATGCACTTCGTGCTCTCGCAAACGAAATTTGGACAGTACACCTATGCAATTGGCGGCAACCCGCAATCGGCCGTGCGCGCGGGCATCAATGTGCGCCGCCATCTGTTCGCGATCTATCTGATTGCGGCGGCGTTCGCCGCGGTCGGCGGCATCGTCTATACCGCCCGCTTCGCCGCCGGCGCCGCCAACGCGGGCGAGCCAATGCTGCTGGATTCGATCGCGGCGGTCGTGATCGGCGGCGCGAGCCTCTTTGGCGGCACGGGCACCGTGATCGGCACGTTGATCGGCTCGCTCATCATCGCGGTCATCGAATTCGGCCTCGTTTTTATCGACGTCAACGCGTTCTGGCAGTTCATCGTGGTGGGGATCGTGATCATCGTGTCGGTGCTGATCGATCAATACAAGGAGCGGCTCGGAGGCGGGCAATGAGCGCCGCGGGCGCCGCGCCGATTCTCGAAGCGCGCGACATTTCGATCCGCTTCGGTGGCGTCGAGGCGCTCAAGCGCGTGTCGCTGCATTTGATGCCCGGTGAGGTGCTCGCGCTCGCGGGCGATAACGGCGCGGGCAAATCCACGCTCATCAAGATTCTCTCGGGCGTCTACCGCGCCGATGCCGGCGAGCTGCGCCTGGACGGCCGCACGATGCAGATGCGCGACCCGCAGGACGCACGCGCCCAGGGCATCGAAACGATCTATCAGGACCTCGCGCTCGCCGACAATCTCGACGTCGGCAGCAACATCTTTCTCGGCCGCGAACCCACGCGCCGGAAACTGGGTTTTCAGGTGATCGACCGCCCGCGCATGGCGCAGGTCGCGCGCGAAGTGCTGGAACGGCTCGATATCGTGATTCCACCGCGCAAGCTCGGTGGTCCCGTGAAGATGCTTTCGGGCGGACAGCGCCAGGCGATTGCCATTGGCCGCGCCATTTACTGGAATGCGCGCGTGCTCATCATGGACGAGCCCACGGCCGCGCTCGGCGTGCCGGAGCAACGCAAGGTGATGGCCCTGATCGGCTCGCTCAAGGCGCAGGGTGTGGCGGTCATGCTCATTTCACACAACCTGCACGATATTTTCGCGGTATCGGACCGCATCGTCGTCTTGCGCCGGGGCGAGGTGGCCGGCGAGCGCGAGACCCGGCATACGAACGGCGACGAGATCGTGCGGTTGATGGTGGGCGACACCTACGCGAATTCGCGCTGACGCGCTCGGGCGTGCACGCAATGTGCGATATGGCCGGTGCATCCCGCGACGGATTTCGCGGCACAATACTGATTCGCGCCTCGACGATTCCCCGCATTTCACACGCCCCACCATGAGCCACTCCGATCCCACTGATATTTCCGGCTGGCACGCCCATCTCTACTTCGACGCCAATACGCGCGATGCCGCCTGGGCTTTGCGCGAGACTATCGCCGCGCAACTGGGCGACGCCGTGCAAATCGGGCGTTTCCACGAGCGCCCGGTCGGGCCGCATCCGATGTGGTCGTATCAGCTCGCGATCCCCAATGAGCGATTCGCAGAGGTGATTGCGTGGCTCGCACTCAATCACGGCGCGCTCGATGTGTTCGTGCACCCCAACACCGCGGATGCGTTGCGCGATCATCGCGACGCCGCTATGTGGATTGGCCAGTCGCACACGCTCAATCTCGCCGCGCTCGGCGGCTGAGCCTTCGGGCTCGGTTTGCGGCCCGTTGCGCCTGAAGCACCGCACTCGACGCGCCGTCACGCGGCAGCGCTCAGTGCTTCGCTCAGTGGCCGAACGACTCCTTCTCGGCGCCCGTCGCGGCTTGCATGACGTGCGGCCGCGCGACCTGCTTCACGAGCAGCGCCGCGCAGGCCACGAGGCCGGCCACCGCAATCGTCGCGAAGATCCCCGCGAACGAGAAGTGCCGGCGCGCGAGCTCGGCCACGAGAAACGACCCGGCGATCCCGCCGAAGCGGCCGATGCCGAGCATCCACGCGACGCCGGTGCCGCGGCCTTGAGTCGGATAGAAGGCCGCGGCGAGCGCGGGCATCGATGATTGCGCGGTGTTCATGAGCACCCCGGCCGCGAACACGGCCAGCACGAGCGCGCCCACATTGCCCACGGCCTGGCCGATGAGCCACACGGAAAGCGCGGTCAGCGCGTAGCACACGGCGATGATGCGGTTGGCGTTGAAGCGATCCATCAGCACGCCGCACAGCACCGCGCCGATGCCGCCGAGCGGGAACAGCGCCGAGATCAGCGTCGCGTGCGCGGGTGGCAGGCCCGCGTCCTTGAGCAGCAGCGGCATCCAGTTGATCGACGCGTAGAAGATCACGAGGCCCATGAAATAGGCGATCCACAGCATCACGGAGCCGATTGCGTAGCGCGCCGAGAGCACCACGCCGAGGCCCTTGCCGTCGGCGTGCGGCGCGTTCTCGGTCATGGTGAACGATTGCGCGGTCTGGGCATCGGCGGAAATGCGGGCGAGCGCGGCGCGGATACGCTCGGTGGGCCGCTGGTTCGCCACCATGTAGCGCACCGACTCGGGCAGGCGCAGCGCCAGCGGAATGGCGAGCGCGAGCGGCGTGACGCCGCCGAGCAAAAGCACGCTGCGCCAGCCGAGGTGCGGGATCATCCACGCGGCGAGAAAGCCGCCAAGCGCCGCGCCTAGCGGAAAGCCGCAGAACATCAGGTTGATGATCGTGGCGCGGCGGGTGTCGGGACAGTATTCGCCCATCATCGTGACCGCGTTCGGCATGGCGGCGCCCAGACCCACGCCGGTGATGAAGCGCAGCCAGACGAGGTGGTCGATGCTCGAGGCGAACGCCGAGGCGAGACACGCCGCGCCGAACACGAGCACCGCGCCGAGCAGCATGGTGCGGCGACCGAGACGATCGGAAAGCGGGCCGGAGGCGAGCGCGCCACAGGCGAGGCCGAAGAGCGCGGCGCTCAGCACGGGGGCGAGCGCGGGTTTGGTGAGTCCCCACTCGCCGAGCAGCGACGGTGCGATGAACCCAATGGCCGCCGTGTCGAAACCGTCGAGCAGGACGATGGCGAAGCAGATCAGAAAGATGAACCACTGAAACGGCGAGAACGGATGCTCGTTGATGAACGTCTGGATGTCGACGGCTGAACTGCGGCTCATGGAATGTCTCCTGACGTTGCGCGGGCGCGTGTGGGTGGTGTGCCCGGGATGGCTCGCGATTCTTGTCTTGTATTGTGAATTCTGCGGATGAATCGTACGCTCGTGCGGCTTGGGCGGATATCGGGAACATTACGGGAGAGCGTGTGCGGCCGCGCGAGCCGTGTAGCGGTTCGCGTACGCTCGCTTGGGTGCGGGTGAGAGGCTGTGCTTGAGGGGCTATTGCCGCGAGACAGTCAGTTTCACGCGGTTCGCGCCGACGGTTTGCGCGGTGATCTCGGTGCGGCTGCCGCGCGCGCCCAGATAGAAGTGCTGGCGGCCCGGCGAATTGCCGTCGTGGGTGGCGTTGGGCAGGCAGGATGCGATATCGGCGCCTACGCCTTCGAGCGCGTCCGTACTCGAACCGGCCTGGGCGTTACGCGTACTCCATGTGCATTGATAGCTGCCTCGGTTTGTTGCGCACTGTGCGTCGTCTCCATATGGCTGGGCAACGGCTCGACCGTCCTGGGGACTCAAGGACGAGAAGCGCTGCGGTGCCGCCGCGACAATACGCTTGAGCGCGGCACAGGGACTTGCGCTGTCGTCCGCATGAGCGGCAGGCGGCGCAATGAGCGGGAGCGCGGCGGCCAAAGAAGCCGATGCACGAATGGCGATCCGGAAAATCGCTTGTCTCATGGCTGAATCGCTGCGATTGCCGCAGCGCCTCATAGGACGGTCGATTGCCGTGTGCCGCAAGCAACGTGCCGGCTTTGAGCTGGGGAAACACGATTTTTGAGCGAAAGGCATTTCTCGCTTGCGCATGGGAGGGGAGGCGCGCTAAGATTCGCCCCCTTCGCTTCGTGCTGTGCCGGCAAGCGAAGGCCGCCGCGAGAAACGGCGGGTAGCGGAAGTCGACGGTTTTAAACGGTGACGTTAAAAAAGGTGTTGACGGAACGCGAAAGAGTCTGCATAATCTCGTTTCTCTGCTGCTGACGCAGCAACGCAGAAAACGCCGGGCAGTAACGCAGTTTGCCG
>JAITTX010000409.1 GCA_031286755.1 Paraburkholderia sp. | reverse complement strand
GCAATAAAAAAAGCGCGCAGTTCATTGCAGAACTGCGCGCCCTTCATTTCAATACCGATGACGCCGCTTGCGCTTTAGTGATCAGTGCTGTCTGGATTCCGGACTGGAAGTAGCCGGACTCCTGTCGCGCCGGGGACTCGCGCCAAACCTCGCGCGATAGGTCCGCGAAAAATGTGACGGCGATTCGAACCCGCATGCCACGCAAATTGCCGTGATCGACATATCGGTCTGGCGCAATAGCTCCCGCGAGCGATCAAGCCGTAATTGCAGATAGAAGTGCGTCGGCGTGTCCTTGAGCAACGAGCAAAAGAGCCGCTCGAGTTGCCGGCGCGTGACGCCAATTTCCTGCGCGAGATCGGCGGGCGCAAGCGGCTCTTCCATGTTCTGTTCCATCACGCCGATCACCTGGATCAGCTTGGGATTGTGCACGCCATAGCGCGCAGCGATTTCCATACGCTGATGATCGGAGCGCTGCCGGATGCGGCTCACCACGAACTGCTCGGAGATCGACGATGCGAGCGCCGGCCCGTGACTGCGCGCGATCAGGTCGAGCATCATGTCGATCGAGGCCGTGCCGCCCGCGCATGTAATGCGCCGCTCGCCGATTTCGAATAAATCTCCGCTGGCCTCTACGGACGGGTAACGCTCGCGAAACGCGGAGAGCGCCTCCCAATGCAAGGTCACGCTATCCGTCGGGCGCAGCAGTCCCGCTTCGGCCAGGACGAATGCGCCCGTATCGATGCCGCCCAGCGTGACGTTCGCGCGGTCGAGTCGCTTGAGCCAGTCGCCGAGCGCGCGGTTGTAGCACGCAAGCGGTTCGAAACCTGCGACCACGAACACGCTCTGCACGTCATCCACGTCCGCGAATGCCGCCTCGGCATTCAGTGAAATGCCATTGCTCGCCGGCACGGGCGCGCCGTCGACGCTCAATATGTGCCAGCGGTACAGGTTCTCGCGAAAGCGGTTCGCGACACGTAAAGGCTCGATGGCCGACATGAAACCAAGGGCCGAAAAACCCGGCAGCAGCAGGAACGAGATGTCTTGGGGCGCCACTTGATGTTCGGTAGGTCAGGTGAAGCGGATTCGTCGAATCCCGCGAGCGTAGCAAGCGCCATGCGAGGCGGCAAGCGACGCCAATAATGCGCGGCGCGATTGCGCAGTGCACAAGCCCAGCCCATCGAGCGCCGTTCATCACGCACTGCGGTTTTCCCTCATGGTCGCTCGCAAGCAAGAACGGGTCGCTGGGGGTCGATTTTGAAGCAATATGAACCGGTACCCTTATCGCATACCGGATCGGTTCAGGTCACCCGACTCACCGCCCGCCATGCGGGCTCGCCATATAAAGCGTCCAGGGGAATCGTCATGAAGTTGCGCAACAAAGCCGTTACCGCATGCCTGGCCGGGCTTTTCGCGGCCATGTCCTTGCCCGCATTCGCGCAGGATCCGTCGAGCTGCCGCGCCGTCCATTTCGCCGACATCGGCTGGACGGACATCACGTCGACGACGGCGCTCGCGTCCACCGTGTTCGAAGGCCTCGGCTATCAGCCGGTGACAACGCTCGCCTCCGTGCCGATCTCGTTCGCGGGATTGAAGAACAAGCAGCTCGACGTATCGCTCGGTTACTGGTGGCCTGTGCAGGAGAAGGCGATTGCGCCGTTCATCGAGTCCAGGTCGATCAACGTATTGCAGCCGCCCAATCTGACCGGCGCAAAAGCCACGTTTGCGGTGCCGGCCTACGAATACGCAGCGGGCCTGACGACTTTCGCCGATATCGCCAAACACCGCACCGAACTCGACGGAAAGATCTACGGCATCGAGCCGGGCAGCAGCGCGAATGCCGCGATCCAGAAGATGATCGCGACCAACCAGTTCGGTCTCGGCGGATTCAAGCTGGTCGAATCGAGCGAGGCCGGCATGCTCGTCACCGTCGAGCGTGCGGTGCGCGAGAAGAAGTGGGTGGTCTTTCTCGGCTGGCAGCCGCATCCGATGAACATTCAGATCGACATGAAATATCTGACCGGCAGCGAAGGCGTATTCGGTCCCAACGACGGCGAAGCGCGCGTCTACACGGTGACGTCGCCTGATTTTCTGACGCGTTGCCCGAACGCTGGAAAGCTCGTCAGCAATTTGCGCTTTACGACGCAAATCGAAAACGTCGTCATGCAGTCGGTGATGAAGAAAGAGAAACCCGCCGACGCCGCCAGGGCCTACCTGAAACAGCATCCGCAGGTGCTCGATGAATGGCTGGCCGGTGTCAAGACCTATGACGGCAAGGACGGCTTGCCCGCCGTGAAGGCGTATCTCGGTCTCTGATCCCGCGTCTCCAGCAAGACTCCGTACTTTCCATTGCAACGTCCAACAGGAATTGCCAGCATGAACCTTGAAGTGATCGTGACCTGCGCCGTCACGGGAGCAGGCGACACCGTCGGCAAGCACCCCGCTATTCCCGTCACGCCGAAGCAGATCGCCGAGGCGGCAATCGAGGCCGCGAAAGCCGGCGCGACCGTCGCGCATTGCCATGTGCGCGATCCGCAAACCGGACGCGGCAGCCGCGACCCGAACCTGTATCGCGAAGTCGTCGATCGCATCCGCTCGGCGGATACGGACGTCATCATCAATCTGACCGCGGGCATGGGCGGCGACCTCGAAATCGGCCCCGGCGAAGACCCGATGCGTTTCGGCGCGAACACGGACCTGGTCGGTGGCCTGACGCGGCTTGCGCATGTGGAAGAGCTTCTGCCGGAGATCTGCACGCTCGATTGCGGCACGCTCAATTTCGGCGACGGCGACTATATCTATGTGTCGACGCCGGCTCAATTGCGAGCCGGCGCGAAGCGCATTCAGGCACTCGGCGTGAAGCCCGAACTGGAGATCTTCGATACGGGCCATCTGTGGTTCGCAAAACAATTGCTGAAGGAAGGCTTGCTCGATGCGCCGCCGCTGTTCCAGCTGTGCCTCGGTATTCCCTGGGGCGCGCCCGCCGACACGACGACGATGAAGGCGATGGTCGACAACCTGCCGGGGGGCGCACAGTGGGCGGGCTTCGGCATCGGCCGCATGCAAATGCCGATGGTCGCGCAAGCGATGCTGCTGGGGGGGCATGTGCGTGTCGGCCTCGAAGACAACATCTGGCTCGACAAGAACGTGCCCGCGAGCAATGGTTCTCTCGTCACGCGCGCAATCGAGATCATCGAGCGTCTCGGCGGCCGCGCGCTGACACCCGCCGAAGGCCGCAGGAAGCTCGGCTTGCGCGCACGCGGCGAACGGCTGCTCGACCGGCGCGCTATCGAACACTACGCGTGACGCGCCGAAGCGCATCGGCAGCCTTAAACCCCATCCCCCCAATTCCAGACGATCATCGGTAATGAAAGAGATCACCAGCATCAAGACATTCGCGGCAATCGGTTCGGGCGTGATCGGCAGCGGCTGGGTCGCGCGCGCGCTGGCGCACGGACTCGACGTTATTGCCTGGGACCCGGCCCCGGGCGCGGAAAAGCAGTTGCGCGACAATGTCGCGAACGCCTGGCCCGCGCTCGAGCGCGCCGGGCTCGCGCAAGGGGCCTCGCGGGAGCGTCTGCGCTTCGTGGAGACGATCGAAGAATGCGTCACGCAGGCCGACTTCATTCAGGAAAGCGCACCCGAGCGCGAGGAACTCAAGCTCGCGCTGCATGAACAGATCAGCCGCGCGACGAAGCCCGACGCGATCATCGCGTCGTCGACATCGGGTCTGTTGCCCACCGACTTCTATGCACGCGCGTTGCATCCCGAACGCTGCATCGTCGGCCATCCGTTCAACCCGGTTTATCTGCTGCCGCTGGTCGAAGTGGTGGGCGGCGAGCGCACGGCGAGCGCGACTATCGATGCCGCGCTGCGTATCTATCACGAGCTTGGCATGCGGCCGCTGCATGTGCGCAAGGAGGTGCCGGGCTTTATCGCCGACCGCCTGCTCGAAGCGCTGTGGCGCGAGGCGCTGCATCTCGTCGATGAAGGCGTCGCAACCACCGGCGAGATCGACGATGCGATCCGCTTTGGCGCGGGCATCCGCTGGTCGTTCATGGGGACGTTCCTCACCTACACGCTCGCGGGCGGCGACGCGGGCATGCGTCATTTCATGCAGCAGTTCGGCCCCGCGCTTGAATTGCCGTGGACCAAGCTCGTCGCGCCGAAGCTGACGGACCAGTTGATCGATCGCGTCGTCGACGGCACTTCGCAACAGGTGGGGCCGCGATCGATCAAGCAACTCGAACGCTATCGCGACGACTGCATCACGAACGTGCTGTCTGCGATTGCGGACGCAAAAGCGCGTCATGGCCTGGGTGCCGACGAATAACGTCGCGCACCATCCGAACCCTCGCGGGGCATCGAACCGGGATGCCCCGCGAACACGCACCATCCTTCAAAACGACGGAGCCATTGACCATGCCGCGACACGCGCCATTGCCGGCGTATCACGATGTCGTGCGCACCGAATGGGTCGATTACAACGGCCATTTGCGCGACGCGTTCTATATGCTGATCTTCAGCTTCGCCACCGATGCGCTGATCGACGGGGTCGGTCTCGACGACAGCGTGCGAAAAGCGCGCGGCCGCTCGATCTACACGCTCGAAGCGCATATCAACTATCTGCATGAAATCAGGCAAGGCGCCAGGGTGCGTGTCGAAATGCGCGTGCTCGCTCATGATGCGAAGCGGATGCATCTGTACCTCGAAATGTTCGCGGACCATGGCGACCAGCCCGTCGCGGCCAGCGAGCAAATGCTGTTGCACGTAGACACAAGCGGACCGCGCTCTGCTCCGTTCGATAGCGATGTCGAAGCGCGCGTGCGCGCGCTCGTCGATCGGCAGGCAACGCTGCCTGTTGCGCAATATGCCGGGCGTGCGATCGCATTGCCCGCGCAAACCCGTAAGTGACCTGCGCGCGTTGGCAAATACAAGCGGATAAAGCACAACGGGAGTGACGCGTCATGCTCGAACCTGAAATCGCCGCGTTCGTCGAGCGCGCGAAAGCGCTTTATTCGAGGGACCACACGGCTGCAACGGTGAACGATCAGCGGGCGACGTATGAACGTTTTGCCGCCGCGTTCACACCGCCGTTGCCCGATGGCGTGCACACGCACGACGCGCCGTTCACCTCACCCGATGGGCACACGGTGAGGCTGCGGCTGTATGCACCCGCCCGGCGAGCGCAGTCCAAAGGCACGGTGCTCTATTTTCATGGCGGCGGGTTTGTCGTGGGATCGCTTCAAAGCCACGATCTGATCACGGCGCGCATCGCGGCGGATACGGGCCTTTGCGTGATCGCCGTCGACTACAGGCTCGCGCCCGAACATCCCGCGCCTGCCGCCCACGACGATTGTCTCGCTGTCACGCGTGTGGCGCTCGACGCGCGCTTGCCGTTCGGACCGCTGCCCCGGTCGCTGCAACTGGCGGGCGACAGCGCGGGCGGCACGCTCGCCGCGAGCGTCGCGATGCGTTTGCGCGACGAAAGCGTCACCGGTGTGGATGGCGTCGCGCTGGTCTATCCGATGCTGGGCGTCGAGCCCCAGTTGCCCTCGCGCGACACGCAAGCCGACGCGCCGATGCTCACGCTTGCCGACGTGCAACGCTACGGCGCGCTGTACTGGGGCGCGGGCGTGAAGGACGTGAAGGACGTGAAGGATCGGGCGCTTGCCGCATGGACCATTCCACTCGAAGCCTCGCGCTATGACGCGTTGCCGCCCACACTCGCGATCGGTGTCGAGCACGATCCGTTATGCGACGACGCGCGGGTGTTCGCCGAGCGCATACGCGCGGCGGGCGGCCGCGCGTATGCGCCGGTCGGCGCTGGCCTCGTGCACGGCTCATGGCGTGCACTGGCAACGAGTCCAGGCGTGCAATGGATGCATCGCGAGGTATGCCGGTTCCTGGCCGGGAACGCAGCCTGAAAATCGAATGGTACGCACCTGTCCACCGCTGGCTGGATCAGGCTGGGGTAGCGCGTGCTTCAACTCTCCGCCGCGCCGGCCAGGTCCTGATAACGCACGAAGTGGGACTCCGGCGAGGTTTTCGCCGCGTACATGGCGGTATCGGCTTTCGCCAGCAGTTCCTCCGCACGGTTGCCATCGGCCGGAAATTCGCTGATGCCGATGCTCACGCCCACCGTCATCAGACGCGTATCGAGCGGCACGGGCGCTTCCATCGCCAGTTGCACGCGCCCTGCCGCCACGCGCAGCGCGTCGGCCGAGCGCACGCCGCCCACCAGGATCACGAACTCGTCGCCGCCGTAGCGGGCAACCACGTCGGTGCCGCGCAACGCCGCGCGCAGGCGCTGCGCCACCACCACGAGCGTTTTGTCGCCGGCCGGGTGCCCCAGTTGATCGTTGATCTGCTTGAAGTCGTTCAGGTCTACGAACATCACGGCCAGCGTCTCCTCGCTCAGCGACGCGCGGCGTATCGCCAGTTCGAGTTGCTCCATGAAGCGCATGCGGTTCGGCAGGCCGGTGAGCGGGTCGTGTCCCACGAGGTGGGTCAGTTCCTGCTGCCGGGTGTGCAGCGCGTCCACCTGGGAGCGGATCTCCATGCGCATGCGCTCGAAGCAGCGCGCGAGCACGCCAATTTCGTCGGAGCGTTCGACGGGCAAGCGCTCGATGACCCCCTCGTCGAAGATATGCGTCACCGCGTAGGCGAGCGTGCGCAGCGGCCGCGCCAACGCGCGCGCGAACAGCACCGCCAGCACGATCGCGATGGTGCTGGAGATCAGCACGAGGCGCACGATCTGCGCGCCCAGCGCGTTGGCGGGCGCGAGCACGTCCGCGAGCGGCCGGGCGAGGCCGAGCGCGATGAAGCGCTTGCCGCCCGTGAGGCCGAACGGCGAGCGCACGACCGCGAACACCTGCGCGGGCGCCTCGTTGCCATGCGCGTAGCCGTTGAATGTCAGGCTGGGCGGCCCGCCCCGGAAGAGCGGCGCGGTGGCGGGAAAGCGCTTTTGCATCAGCACGCGCCGGCCGCGCTCGAACCCGAAGGTCTGGCTCGGGTCCGGATGAATCAGAAAGTCGCCCCACTCGTTGGCCATATACACCACGTAGTCGGCGGGCAAGTCGCGTTCGAGGCGCTCGAACACCTGGGTCAGATCCACGTCGATGACGAGCACGCCAACCTTGTTGCCGTCCGCGTCCGAAATCGGCGTGCCCACCATCACCACCGGCCGGCCCTGGGCCAGGTCGGCGCCGGGGCCCGCGCCCCCGCCCTTCAAGCCGATCGGCGAGACGTACACGCGCGCCGCGCCCGCCGCGAGCGCTTCGAACACATACGGGAACTGGCCTTTCTCCTGCAACTCGGCATCGGGCACGACCGCGATGCCCTGCGCGCCGCGATCGACGCGAATGCGTTCGAGCCCGTAATCGGCGCGCGAAATCAGGCGGATCTGCACGTACTCGGGGTGGTGCCGCATGAAGCCGACGAACACCTGCTTGAGGCGCGCGTCGGCGGGACGGGGCGCGTCGCCGCGCGCGGCCACCATCGACGAAGGCAAGGTCGCGAGCACGAGCGCGTCGTCCGCGACGTCGCCGAGCGCCGCGGTGAAGCGCTGGCTCAGCAGTTGCGTGGAAGTGAGCAGGCTGCGCTCCGCTTCGTGCATGAGCATCTCGCGATTGGCACGATAGGTGGAATAGCCCGTCGCGCCCGACGCCGCCACGCCAATGCACACCAGCAGGATCGAGAGCCGCGAAGTCAGGCCGAGCTTGATCATGGCGCGAAGCTCCCCAGCCGGTCGCCCGCTTCGATCCGCCGCCACAGCGCTTCGCGCTGGGCGATGCTCTCGACGGGCTGGATCCAGACGAGGCGCGGTCCCGCGCCGGAAGCGCCGGAAGCAGCACTGGCAGCCGCGCCGGGAGCAGCGCCCGGCACTGGCGTCATGGTGTTCGCGAGCCCCTCGCGCTGGGTCAGTTGCTTGCCCACCTCCGGCTCCAGCATGGCGTTGATCCACTCGTAGGCCAGCGCTGGATTGCTCGCGTTGCGCGTGATGGCCCAGCAGTCGAGCCACGCGAGCGCGCCTTCGTCCGGAATGACGTAGCCCACGTCCACGCCTGCCTGGCGCAGTTGCTCGACTTGCTGCGTGCCGTAATTGCCGAACATCAGCGCCACGTGATGCTGCACGAACTGCTCCGTGGCCTCCTCGGGCAGCGTGTAGTAGGTGAGCAGATTGTGGCGCAGGCGCACAAGCTCGCGCGCGACGGTGCGCATCTGCGCGGGGCTCAGGTGAAACGGGTCGGGGTAGCCGAGCGCCAGCGCGGCGAACGAGAAGTTGTGCTGGGCGCTGTTGAAATCGAGCACCTTGCCGCGATAGCGCGGGTCCCACAGCGCGCGCATCGAGCGCGGCGCCTCGGGAATCTGCTTGCGGTCGTAGATGAGCCCCATCGACGAGTAGGTGAACGGAATCGCATAGGCGCGGCCCGCGCTCACGAGCCCGCGAATGTCGCCGAGCCGCTGGAAATAGGGCTGCTGCCAGCGGCGGTTCGGAATGCGCGCGAGGTCGAGCGCGCTGAGCATGCCGGCGCGCGCGTAGCGCTCGATCTCGGCGGTATTGGCCGCCAGCACGTCGAACGGCTGCGGCTCCGCGCTATGCATGCGGGTCCAGAGCGCTTCGTCGGAATCCACGAAGGTGACGTCCACTTTGGCGTGAAAGCGCTTCTCGAACGCGCGCACCCAGTCGTCGTCGGCGTAACCGGGCCAGGCGAGCACGCGCAGCACCGACTGGCGCGGCGCGTGGGAATCCGCGAGCGTGTGCGTCCAGAGAAAGCACAGCAGCAGGACGACCAGCGCCACCGGCGTGGCCCATCGGCTCACGCGGCCGCGAGTGCCTTTCCCCCGGATCAACCGGCCAACGGCCGTATTGAAGCGTCGCCTCATTTCGCCAACTTATTCGATTTTGTTTCAGGGCTCCGCGAATCGCGTCCCCATTTTTGACAAAGCGAAGACGCCGCTTCGCTCAACCCCGTATTGCTGAGCAAACCCCCTGACAGGTTTCCGCTCTCCATATTATCGAAGACAGAAAAATAGAATATGCAATCCAGATATCTTTCAGCACAGGGGAAAACCCGGCCGGCCGAGGCGGGGCGGTTGATTAGCGCTTTACTCGCGGGCGCGCAACGATATCTAACATCGCGATGCCGCTTTTAATCCCGCCTTTAATCTCGTTTTTCGTCCTTTGGCGTTTATGAAAAACCGTCTTTGAAAATCGCCCGCGTGTTTCAAAAGAAAACGGTCGTTCCAAAGCGGATGCCGACGGCCGTCAGCGGCAACACCAATGCGCCCACGATCATGATTGCCGAAAAGGCCGCCGACATGATCCGTCAAGCCGCGCAGTAAACGGCGGCAACGCTTTCGCTTCCACCTCCACACCCCCGCCTCGCGCGGCCCGCCAATACGAGGCCGGCCCGCGAGCATTTGCGCCGCTAATGAAAAGCATTAGCACAATCGAATTGACGGCGCGCCGCCCGCTGGCGAAAACTACGACGCCTGCCTCATTCGCACGACCTGGAGACATCACGATGCAATCCTTCGACGATGCACGCCCGAGCGCGAGCGCACATGATCGCGCGCACAACTACGCACCAGACTGCGCGCCCGAGGAATGGGAGATTCGCACGAGCCTCGCCGCGCTGTACCGGCTCGTCGCGCATTTCCGCATGACCGACATGATCGACACGCATATTTCCGCGCGCCTGCCCGGCGAGACGCCCACATTCCTGATCAACCGCTACGGCATCCTGTTTCATGAGATGTGCGCGTCCGATCTCGTGAAGATCGACCATCTGGGCCAGGTGATCGACGCGCGCGCGAAAACCGATCCCGAACGCTTTCGCGTGAACGCGGCCGGCTTCACGATTCACTCGGCTGTGCACATGGCACGCCCGGACCTGCATTTCGTGGTGCATACGCACACTTGCGCAGGCATCGCGGTGGCCGCGCAGGAACATGGGCTCTTGCCGATCAGCCAGCATGCGCTGAAGTTCTACGAAAAGCTCGGCTACCACGACTACGAAGGCATTGCGCTCGATCTGGGCGAGCGCGAGCGGCTGGTGCGCGATCTCGGCCCGCACAAGGCGATGATCCTGCGTAACCACGGCCTGCTCGCGGGCGGCGCGAGCGCGGCCCAGGCATTCCACGAGATCTACTTTCTCGAACGCGCCTGCCAGGCGCAGGTGCAGGCGATGTCGGGCGGCGCGAAGCTGATCATTCCGCCCGAGGAAGTGTGCCGGCGCACCGCCGCGCAGTTCCAGCGCGACGACTCGGACGAGATCAAGGACACCGCCTGGCGCGCCGCGCTGCGCCTCATCGACGACCCGGCCTCGGACTACCGCTGCTGAACCCTGCCATGACGCGACGGCGCGAAGCGCCCCGCGCCCACCGTGTTTTGCCCATGACCACCATTGCATTGCTGAGCCAGAGCTACGACATGTCCCATCTCGTGGACCCGATCCAGCGCGCCGCGCCGGCCCTGAACGTCGTCATGCACGACGCGCCGGACGCGGCGCACGCCGAAGTGGCCGCCTGCTGGGACCCGCCGCCCGGCGCGCTCGCCGCGATGCCCAGGCTGCGGCTCATCCACAGCATCGCCGCGGGCGTCGACAACATCCTCTCCGATCCCGCCTTGCCGGCGCTGCCGCTGTGCCGCGTGGTGGACCCGCAGCACGCGCGCGGCATGAGCGAGTTCGTCACGTGGGGCGTGCTGCATTTCCATCGCCGTCTCGATCTGGTCATGCGCAATCAGCGCGACGCGCGCTGGCTGCGGCCCGCGCAGACGCACCCGGCGCAATGCACGGTGGGGGTCATGGGTCTCGGCGAGATTGGCGGGCGCGTCGCGCTCGACTTGCAGCGGCTCGGCTTCAGCGTGCGCGGCTGGGCGCGGAGGGCTCGCGCGCTGCCCTGCATCGACATGTTCGAGGGCGCGTGCGGCCTCGATGCGTTCCTCGCGGGCACCGACATTCTCGTCTGCCTGCTGCCGCTCACGAGCGAGACGCGCGGCATCCTGAACGCGGCCACGTTCGCGCGTATGAAGCCCGGCGCCAGATTGATTCACGTGGGCCGCGGCGAGCATCTCGTCGTGCCGGATCTCGCGGCGGCACTCGAAAGCGGCCAGCTGGCCGGCGCGATCGTCGATGTGTTCCCGGTCGAGCCCCTGCCCGCCGACGATCCGTTGTGGCGCGCGCCGAACCTGATCGTCACGCCGCATATGGCTTCGGTTGCCAGCCCGGACACCATCGGCGAGCAGATCGCGCATAACGTGCAACGGCTGCTCGACGGCGCGCCGCTCAGCAATGTCGTGGACGTCGCGCGCGGGTACTGAGAAAACCCTGCCAGGCGATGCCGCCGCTTGCGATGCACGGCCAGCGCGGCACGCCGCGCGCGGTCCTCACTCGCCTTCCGGCGCGGCGGGCGTCTCCTGCTGCTCGATGAACGCGTGCAGCGCATCCACGAACGCGGCTTCCGCCGCGCTCGGCTTGCGGTCCTGCGACCACAGGAAATAGACATCGACATCAGCCACGCCCTCGTCGGGCGGCAGTCGCCGGAAGCGCCCTTGCGCAATGTCGTCGCGCACGACGTGCTCCGGCAGGCAACCAATGCCGAGCCCCGCGAAGATGAAGCGCCGGACCTCCGCCATGCTCGAAGAGGACGCGATCACGCGCCCCGTGAAGCCCATTTCGTCGCGAAAGATCGTGAGCGGCGAGAGATGGTCGCCCACTTTGTCGCCGGTGAAGGAAACGAACGGCTGCCCGGCCAGATCGGCCACGCGCAGGTCGTCACGGCCGAACAGCGCATGGTGGCGCCCGCAAAAGAGCGCATAGCGCTGGCGCAGGAACACGCGGGCGCCCACGCGAGCGGGCAGCGCGCGGCGCGGCGACAGCCCGAGCGTGAGCGTTTTCTGCTGCAGGCTGTTCACGACGTCGGCGCTGCGCATCACCAGGCTTTCGAACTCGATGCGCGGATGCGCGCGATGGAACCCGGCGAGAAATTCGTCGTACGCCGGAAAGTCGACGCCGCTCACGATGCCGATGCGCACCGTGCCGGAAATGTCGCGGCCGGCATCGATGTCGGTCAGCGAGAGCCGCGAGATCGTTCCGTAGATGTCCTCGGCGATCTTGCGCACCTCGATGCCGGCCTGCGTGACTTCGATGCGCGGGCCGCGACGGTCGACGAGCCGCAAGTCGAGTTGCTCCTCGAGCCGGCGCAGCGCCTGGCTGACCGCGGGTTGCGTGAGGTGCAGCCGCATGGCCGCGCGGCTCACGCTGCCCTCGCGCGCGATGGCGAGAAAGGTCCGCAGCAGGTTCCAGTCGAGACGATCGTTCAGCCAGGTTTCGGGTCGGTTCTTGCTCACGGCGCCTTCATTCAGGGAGTATTCGTGAAAATTATACTCAGAATAATCATTAAAAATTGGACGAATTATTTTGGATTTTCGATAAAGGCAACACGCAAATTACGGACTGCCGGATTCAAAACGTCTCGCACCCCATAAACGCCGCCGCTGCGCAGTCAATCCGCAGTTAATCATTTGACAGGACACCCCCATGTCTCATGCCGCCTCCAACACGCAGCAACCCGTGAGGGCCGCCGTCGCGGCATTCATCGGCACCGCGGTCGAGTTCTACGACTACTACACGTTCGCGACCGCCGCCGCGCTCGTGCTCGGCGAAGTCTTCTTTCCGAGCCACAACCCTTTCCTCAGCACGATGGCGTCGTTCGGCACTTTCTTCGTGGGCTTTATCGCGCGGCCGCTCAGCGGCGCCGTGTTCGGCCACCTGGGCGACCGCATCGGCCGCAAGAAAATGCTCGTGGTGACGATGTTCCTGATGGGAATCGCCACGACCGGCATCGGCCTGTTGCCCGGCTACGCAAGCATCGGCATCTGGGCGCCGGTGCTGCTCGTCTTGCTGCGCATCCTGCAAGGCATCGCGGTGGGCGGCGAATGGGGCGGCGCGGTGCTGATCGCGAGCGAGCATGCGCCGCCCGGGCGCAAGACGTTCTTCGCGTCGTTTCCGCAAATGGGCAGCCCTGCAGGGCTGATTCTCTCGCTGCTCGCGTTTCGCTTCGTCACCTCGCTCGATCACGAGAGCTTCGTTTCGTGGGGCTGGCGTCTGCCGTTTCTCGCGAGCTTCGTGCTGCTACTGATCGGCATGGCAATCCGGCTGGGCGTGAAGGAATCGCCCGAGTTCGAGCGCGTGCGCAACACCCAGTCGGCGGCCAAATACCCGGTGGCCGAAGTGCTGCGCACGGCGTGGTATCCGATCGTGCTGGCGGCGGCCGCCACGACGATCGGCTCCGCCGGCTTCTTCTTCACCAACACCTTTATGATTTCGTATGCCACCGCCTACCTGGGCATGTCGAAGTCGTTCATTCTCGACTGCCTGTTCGTCGTGACCATCATCCAGTTGCTCTCGCAACCGGTTTCCGCGCTGCTCGCGCAGCGCTTCGGCGAAACGCGCTTTCTCACCTGCGCGGCCATTCTCTCGATGCTGACGCCGTATCCAATGTTCCTGCTCGTGCAAACGCAGAACGCCGTGGCCATCGTGGCCGGCATCTCGCTGGCGGTGGTCACGCTGTCGGCCATCTACGCGGTGATCGCGGGCTTCATCACGCCCGCGTTCCCCACCCGCGTGCGCTACTCGGGCATCTCCATCGCGTACCAGCTCTGCACCATGATCGCGGGCGGCACCACGCCGCTGATCGGCACGATGCTCGCCCAGCGCTTCAGCGGCCAGTGGTTGCCGCTCGCCGCGTTCTTTTCGCTGCTGTCGTTCATCACGCTGATCGGCGTGGTGGGGCTCGGCCGCTACAAGCGCAACCGGTCGCTGCAGGCCGAATGGGCGCCGGCTTCGGGGCGCAATGCCTGAGCGGCGCGGGAGTATCAGCGCATTGGTATGAACGACATGCGCAGCACGACGTTGCCAGCGCGCACAGGGCTTGCCAGAATCGCGGCATAACGCACTCGCCTCGCGAACATCGATCGTTACGAAGGTTCACG
>JAITTX010000391.1 GCA_031286755.1 Paraburkholderia sp. | reverse complement strand
ATCGGCATCTGCAACACGTGGTCGGAGCTCACGCCCTGCAACGCGCACTTTCGCAAGCTCGCCGAGCACGTGAAGCGCGGCGTGTACGAAGCGGGCGGCTTTCCCGTGGAATTCCCCGTGTTTTCCAACGGCGAGTCGAACCTGCGGCCCACGGCCATGTTCACGCGCAATCTCGCCTCGATGGACGTGGAGGAGGCCATTCGCGGCAACCCCGTGGATGCGGTCGTGCTGCTGTGCGGCTGCGACAAGACCACGCCCGCGCTCTTGATGGGCGCGGCAAGCTGCGACGTGCCCGCCATCGTCGTGACGGGCGGCCCGATGCTCAACGGCAAGCACGAAGGGCGCGACATTGGCTCGGGCACGGTGGTGTGGCAATTGAGCGAGCAGGTGAAGGCGGGCAAGATCTCGATGCACGAGTTCATGTCGGCGGAGGCGGGCATGTCGCGCTCGGCGGGCACCTGCAACACCATGGGCACGGCCTCCACGATGGCCTGCATGGCCGAGGCGCTGGGCGTGACGCTGCCGCACAATGCCGCGATTCCCGCCGTGGATGCGCGCCGCTACGTGATCGCGCATTTGTCGGGAATGCGAATTGTCGAGATGACGCTCGAAGACTTGCGGCTTTCGAAGCTGCTCACGCGCGCGGCGTTCGAGAACGCGATTCGCACCAATGCCGCGATTGGCGGCTCGACCAACGCGGCGATACACCTGAAGGCCATTGCGGGGCGCATCGGCGTGAAACTGGAACTCGACGACTGGACGCGCATTGGCCGCCACACGCCCACCATCGTCGACTTGCAGCCCTCGGGCCGCTTCCTGATGGAAGAGTTTTATTACGCGGGCGGGTTGCCGGCGGTGCTGCGGCGCCTGGGCGAAGCGAAACTGCTGCCCCATCCCGACGCGCTCACCGCCAATGGCCGCACGCTATGGGAGAACGTGCGCGAGGCGCCCAGCTACAACGACGAAGTGATCCGCCCGCTCGCGAATCCGCTCGTGCAGGACGGCGGCTTGTGCGTGCTGCGCGGCAATCTCGCGCCGAACGGCGCGGTGCTCAAGCCCTCGGCGGCTACCCGGAAGCTGCTCACGCATCGCGGCCGCGCCGTGGTGTTCGAGAACTTCGACGACTACAAGGCGCGCATCGCCGACCCCGCGCTCGACGTCGACAAAGACTCGGTGCTCGTGATGAAGAACTGCGGGCCGAAGGGCTATCCCGGCATGGCCGAGGTGGGCAACATGGGCCTGCCGCCCAAGCTGCTCGCGCAGGGCGTGACCGACATGGTGCGCGTGTCCGATGCGCGCATGAGCGGGACGGCTTACGGCACGGTGGTGCTGCACGTGGCGCCCGAGGCACGCGCGGGCGGGCCGCTTGCGATCGTGCGCGACGGCGACTGGATCGAGCTCGATTGCGAAAAGGGCACGCTGCGCGTGGACCTCGGCGAGGAAGAGATGCGCGCGCGGCTCGACGCATGGGCCGCCGCCAAAACGCCCGAGCCGGCCGATGGCAGCGGTTATCGCAAGCTCTACGTGGAGCACGTGCTGCAAGCCGACGAAGGATGCGACTTCGACTTTCTCGTGGGCTGCCGTGGCGCCGAGGTGCCGAGGCATTCGCATTGAGGGGAGAGAACAGGCCGGCGCGCAGCATGAGACACTGGCGCCCATGACCCAGAACATCTACGACGATCCCGCCTTCTTCGCAGGCTACAGCCGCCTGAACCGCTCGGTGCAGGGGCTCGACGGCGCGCCCGAATGGCCCGAGCTGCGCGCGTTGCTTCCGGACCTGCGCGGCCTGCGGGTGCTCGATCTCGGCTGCGGCTATGGCTGGTTTTGCCGCTGGGCGGCGCAGCAGGGCGCGGCGACGGTGGAGGGCGTGGACGTCTCGGCGCGCATGCTGGAGCGCGCGCAAGCGATGACGGAGCCCGCTGCGCAGCACGCGGCCATCGCATGGCACCGCGCCGACCTGGAGACGCTCGACGTGCCCGATGCGGCCTTCGACGTGGTCTACAGCTCGCTCGCGTTTCACTACGTCGAGCACCTGGCGGCCTTGCTGCGCACGATCCATCGCGCACTCGTGCCGGGCGGCCGGCTGGTGTTCTCCATCGAGCATCCCATTTACATGGCGCCGCGCGAGCCGGGTTTTTGCCTCGACGACAACAACAAGAGCTGGTTGCTCGACAGCTATCAGATGGAAGGCCCGCGCGTGACGAACTGGCTCGCCGATGGCGTCGTCAAGCAGCACCGCACGCTGGGCACGCTCGTGAACCTGCTCATCGATTGCGGATTCACGCTGCGCCGCCTGATCGAATGGGGGCCGACGCAGGCGCAGGTGGATGCGCTGCCGGCGCTGGCCGAGGAGCGCGAGCGGCCCATGATGCTGCTGATCCACGCGCAGCGCTAGCGCATATGCGGGTTGCGCGCGCAACCAGCGCAACCCGCATGAAACGCCGCGCAACGCGCAGCTTACTTCTCGACGATGCCGGGAATCGCCACGTTCGGGTCGACGTCGGCGCCATAGTCCACGCCTTCGATGCCAAAGCCGAACAGGCGCAGGAATTCCGCCTTGTAGCCCGCGAAATCGGTGGTGGCGTAGAGATTCTCGTCGGTGACCTGGTCCCACGCGGCCTTCACGCGCGCCTGAATTGCCGGGTCGAGCTCCTTGTAGTCGGCGCGCAGGCGGCCTTCGTCGTCCAGCACCGGCGCGGCGCCGTAGAGCGAATCGCGGTAGAGGCCGTAGACCTGCTCGATGCAGCCCTCGTGCGTGCCGTTTTCCTTCATCGCCTTGAAGAGCAGCGCGAGGTAGAGCGGCATGATGGGAATGGCGGAGCTGGCCTGCGTGACCACGGCCTTGAGCACGGAAACGCGCGCGTCGCCGCCGCGCGCCGCGAGCTTCGCGCGTATGCCCAGCACCTTCTGGTCGAGGTCCTTCTTGGCCGCGCCGATGGAGCCGTTCCAGTAGATGTCGTGGGTGATCTGCGCGCCCAGATAGGTGAACGCCGTGGTCTTCGCGCCATCGGCCAGCACGCCCGCTTCGAGCAGCGCGTCGATCCACATCTGCCAGTCTTCGCCGCCCATCACGGCCACCGTGCCGTCTATCTCGCTCTGCGTGGCCGCTTCGAGCACGGTTTCCTTGATGGCTTCCTTGTCGGTGTCGATGCCGCGCATGCGCAGCGTCTTGCCCACCGGCTTGAGCGTGGACGTGTGCACTTCGCCCGTGACCGGATGCGTGCGGCGCGGGGCGGCCAGGCTGTAGACCACGAGGTCGATCTGGCCGAGATCGCGCTTGATGGTTTCGATGGTCTCGCGCTTCACGGCGCTGGAGAACGCGTCGCCGTTGATGGTTTTCGCGTAGAGCCCCTTTTGCGCGGCGAACTTCTCGAACGCGGCGGTGTTGTACCAGCCCGCGGTGGCGGGGCGGGTGGCGGTGCCGGCGCGCTCGAAGGCCACGCCCAGCGTGGCCGCGCCTGAGCCGAACGCGGCCGAAATGCGCGCGGCGAGCCCATAGCCCGTGGATGCCCCCAGCACGAGCACGCGCTTCGGGCCATGGGGGATGGGGCCTTGCGCGTCGACATAGCCGATTTGCTGCGCGACGTTGGCCTCACATCCCACGGGATGGGCCGTCACGCAAATGAAGCCGCGAACGCGCGGTTCGATAATCATCAGACTTCTCCGTATTTCGCAGATGCATGCAGGAACGGGCGGCATTTTAGCGCGAGCCGAAAATCCCGGCCATGCCGGCCGGGTTGCGGGCAGGCATGGCACGGGGTTGGTGCTGTCGGCGGGGCTGCGGAGCGAATACGGAGCAATATGAGGCGAGAAGCAGACGCGTGAAGCCGCCCGCGCCCCGGCCGTCATGGCGTGGCGGCCAGCATATGCGCGCCTTCGCCGAGACACCCCAGCCCACCCAGCGTCGCCTCGATAGCCGCGTCGAGCGGCGTGTGCGGTTCGCGGCCGAGCGTTGCCACGAGCCTGGCGTTATCGAGCTGGAGCGCCTCGCGCCACAGATAGCGCACCTCCAGCATCTCGCGTGGCGTGGTGGCGAACGGCGCGGCTGCGTAGATCAGCGGCCACGGGAATGGCTTGCGCCGTGCGTGCAAGCCATGGCGCTGCGCGACGCGGCAGATGGCGGCGGCCATTTGCGTGCCGTCGGCGTCCCAATGCCCGGCCATGTGAAAGCGCGCGAAGGGCGCGAGCGTGGCGCGCATCCCGATCAGCTCGCATATCGCGCGGGCGGCATCGGGCACATAGGCCCACGCGTGGCCCACACCGCGCGCGCCCGGCTCGCGCACCGTGCGCACGGGCTGGCCGCGCTGCACGAAGCCCTGCGCGAGCCAGCTATTGCCCACTTGCGGGCCAAAGAAGTCGCCGGCGCGCACGATGATCGAGCGCGCGCCGCGCGCCGCGGCCGCTTCCAGGCGCTGCTCCAGCGCGACGCGAATCGCCCCCTTGCGCGTGCGCGGCTGTTGCGGCGCATCCTCGCCCACGAGCGGCAGCGCTTCCGGGCCGAAGTTGTAGACGGTGCCGGGCAGCACCACGGTCGCGCCCGCGCCCTGGGCGGCGGCGAGGGTGTTGTCGATCATCGGCAGCACGAGCTCGGCCCAGCGCCGATAGCCCGGCGGGTTGACCGCGTGCACGATCACGTCGCAGCCCTGCGCGGCGTGAATCACGGCTTCGCGGTCCATGGCGTCGCCGTGCAGCCGCTCGATGCCGCGTTCGGCGGCCGTGGCGGGTGTGGCGGACGTGGCGCTGGTCGCGTCCGCCGCGTTGATGCCGCGCTGCAACGCGCGCACGTGCCAGCCCGCGTCCGTCAACTGCCGCGCGACCTCGCCGCCAATGCCGCCGCTCACGCCCAGCACGAGCGCCGTGCGGCCCGTTTCGCGAGATTTCGTCGCCATGTTCATGCTCCGCTTGAAGAGTGTCGATGGCGGGATTCTGCGCGTCTCTCCGAGTATTAAAAATTGCCGATTATCGTGTAGTGGCTATACATTTATGCATGGCTTCGAACCTGAACCGGGAACCCTGTCGCCGGTGGGTGGGCGCGTATCGAAGGTCACGGAGCGGCGGACATCATGAACGAACGGGAGCCCAACTGGGAGTGGTACCGGAGTTTCCTGCAGGTTCTGGAAACCGGCTCGTTGTCGGCGGCCGGGCGCGCGCTGGGGCTCACGCAGCCCACCATCGGCCGTCATATCCAGAGTCTCGAAGCCGCGCTGGGACTCAAGCTTTTTACGCGCTCGTTCGACGGCTATTCGCCCACCGGCGCGGCCCATGAGCTAAGGCCCTATGCGCTCGAGCTTGCGGCCGCCACGGCCGCGTTTCGCCGGGTGGCGAGCGGCTACGGGGCGGGCGTTCGCGGCACGGTGCGGGTGACGGCGAGCGAGGTGATCGGCGTCGAGGTGCTGCCGCCAGTCCTGACCGAGCTGCGCAACGCGCATCCGGAGTTGACCGTGGAGCTCGTGCTCTCGAACCGGGCGGACGATCTGCTGCGTCGCGAAGCCGACATTGCGGTACGCATGTTCCGGCCCGCCCAGGCGTCGTTGATTGCGAAGCGCATTGGCGCGATCGAAGTCGGTTTGCACGCCCACGAACGGTATCTGACGCAACATGGCGTGCCGAAGTCGATGAACGCGTTGTCCCGCCACACGACGATCGGCTTCGATCAGGAGACCGCATTCATCCGCTCGGTCGTCGAAAAAACCCGGGCGTTCGCGCGCAGCGGCTTTGCCTTCCGGGCAGACAGCGACCTTGCCCAACTGGGGGCGATTCGCGCGGGTTTTGGTATCGGCGCGTGTCAAGCGCCGCTGGCGGCAAGAGATGCGAGGCTGGTCCGGGTGCTCCCGAAGGAGTTTTCGCTGATGCTGGACACGTGGCTGGCCATGCACGAAGACTTGCGCGAGAGCCCCCGCTGCGCGGTGACGTTCGCGGCGCTGGCCTCGGGATTGAAGGCGTATATGCACGGCACGCCGTGGGATCTCGAAGCGACGGGGCCGGCTGGCCTGCTTCCACGCGGATGAGCCCCCGCTGAAGGTCTACTGACATAACGTTGTCAGTACCGGAGACGCACGATGGGCCATTGCCCACCGGAATCCCCAAATCATGCCGAACGCCGCGCTTCTCCCCCGCACCGCGCATGCCGTCGTCAAACGCCGCTGGCTGAGTCTGATCACGCTTTGCCTGGCGGTGCTCGTCGCTCAGGTCGATACAGCGGTCGTCAATCTCGCCACCCGCCCCATCGGCGAGTATTTCGCGGCCAGCGTGGGCGAGCTGCAATGGGTTGTCGACAGCTACAACCTGGTCTACGCGGTGCTGCTGCTGACGGGAGGTCTGCTGGCGGACCTCTACGGCCGGCGCCGCATCTTCATGACCGGAGCGGCCGTTTTCACGGTGGCGTCGCTACTATGCGCCATTGCGCCCTCCGCGGCGTTCCTGATCGGCGCTCGCGCGCTCGCGGGCATGGGGGCCGCCCTCCTGCTTCCCGCCTCTCTCGCGATCATCCGGGTTGTCTGGCTCGACCCGCACGAGCGCGGCCGCGCCCTGGGCATCTGGGCCGCCTGCAACGGCCTCGCGATGGCCATCGGGCCAACGCTAGGCGGGTTGCTGATCCGTCAATTCGGATGGCGAAGCATTTTCCTCGTGGTGATCCCGCTGAGCCTTGCCGCGTTGATCCTGGCGGTCCCGTCCATTCCCGAGTCCTCCAATCCACAGGGCCGGCATTTCGACGCGCCGGCGCAACTGCTCGGCGCCGTTGCGCTCGGCTGCCTCGCATTCGCCGCCATTCGCTTGCACGATGCGCCTGCCGTCGCGGTTCTGGCGTTCGGGGTTTCGATGGTTGCGTTCGCACTGTTCATCCGGTTCGAAACGAAAAGAGGAGCCGCCGCGCTCGTGCCGCTGGATATCTTCCGCGCAAGGGAATTCCGTGGAGCGATCACGGCCACGGCCGGCATGACGTTCGGCATGTACGGCGTCTTGTTCCTGCTGCCGCTGACGTGGCAGGGCACTGGCCGGCTCGACGTGGCCGAAACGGGCCTCGCGCTGATGCCGATGGCGCTGGTTTTCGTGCTCGTCTCGCCGTTCTCGGGAGCGCTGGCAGCAAGGCACGGCACACGCCGCATGACGGCCGCAGGGGTGACGATCATTGCCAGCGGGTTATTGCTGATTGGCGCGAGCGCGCACGTGGCATCCCTCGTTCCGCCCGAAGCGGGGCTGGCGTTGACCGGGCTTGGCATGGGGTTCGCCACGGGGCCCTTGATGGGGGCCGCGGTTGGCGCCGTTGCCGCGGTGCGTTCGGGAACCGCGAGCGCGCTAGTCAACGTGGCACGGATGGCGGGCGCAACGATCGGCGTCGCGGTGCTTGGCGCCGTGTTCGCGGTGGCGCATGGAGGGCCGGACGGGCTGCGCCTTGCGATGTTTCTGGGCGCAGCGGTTCAGCTTGCATGCGCCGCCGTGGCATGGACGACCACGCGCCCGGCCCCGGTCGCGGCGCAGTGAGGGGGCGCTGCATTTGCAATATCGGCGATCTTTGCGTCGTGCGCGATTTTGCACAGCGAAACAACTTCGGCATTCCGTTCGCCTTCGCGCACGAGCGTGCGGTCCGCAAGCGTATATCGCGGGCGCGCGCAATTGAATTACGCCGCGCTTGCGACCTCGATGGCGGGCTCGCAGCGGATCGGGAAATTGACCGAGTTCGCGATGTAGCACTGCTCGTGCGCCGCGTGATGGAGTTGTTCGGCCAGGCTGCGATTGTCGCCCGCGCGTATCGTCACGCGCGGGCGCAGCACGATCTCGCTGAAGTGCCCGGGTGCGTGTGCGCTGTCGATCATGGTGCCGTGCGCTTCGTCCACATAGGCGAGCACCGCGATGCCCGCATCGGCGCACAGGTGCAGATACCAGAGCTTGTGGCACGCGCTCACCGAGGCCACGAGCAGTTCCTCGGGGTTCCAGCGCTCACGGTCGCCACGAAACGCGGGGTCCGACGAGCCGGCGATGGCGGGCTTGCCCGCTGCCTCGATCGTATGGTCGCGGCCATAGTCGCGATAGCCCGACGTGCCGGTGCCGCGATTGCCCGTCCATTGCACCGTGACCGTGTACTTGTGCTCCGTGTGCGCCATTGCAGTGCTCCGTGCTGTCGGTGAGCGCGCATTATCCCACCGATTTTCCGCTCCGTGCGGGTGCGCATGCATGGCTTGCGCGGCGCGCTCGCATGGCGTCGTGCTTGCCTCCGCGTTTGCCCGTTCGGCCCGCTTTTTTACGGCATTTTTTCTTGTGGCCCCGGGGTGCGCAAATCTAGACTTGGCAGCACGGAAACGACTGGAGAGGCCATGTCGACACGCCATGCAACGCAGCGCCACGACGATCTGACCGCCGGCAATCAAGCGGGTGATCAACGGGAGAATCAAGCGGCCAACCGGCCCGCCATCGGCCGGCTGGTGCTGCGCCGTTTCGACCCGCAGCGCGATTCGTGGGAGCGTCTCACGCAACTGCTGCATCGCGCGTTCGCGCGGCTCGCGTCGCTCGGCCTGCATTGCGCGAGCGCGGACCAGCCGGCCGGCGCCACGCGCGCGCGGGCGATGGCGGGCGACTGCTTCGTGGCGGTGTGCAATGGCCGCATTGTCGGCACGATGACGATCGCGGGGCGCGACAGCGCCTCATCCTGCGAGCACTATCGCCAGCACGGCGTGGCCTCGCTGCATCAGTTCGGCATCGAGCCGGCGTGGCAGGGCCGTGGCATCGGCCGCGCGCTGCTCGCCTTCGCGCTGCGCTGGGCCGCCGCGCGCGGCTTCACGCAGCTCGCGCTCGATACGCCGTTTCCCGCCGCGCATCTGCTGGCGTTCTATCGCGCGGAAGGCTTCAGTCTCGTGGATGTCGTGCGCTTCGCGGGGCGCGGCTACGACAGCGCGGTCTTCAGCAGGCCTGCCGCGAGCCAACCGTTTGCCGGCGTGCGTCGTGCGACGGGGCTGCCGATGTGGCGCGAGGCGGGAGTTCGCTTCGTGCGCTGAATGCGCCGGGCGTAAGCGTGCTGAGCGTGCTGGGCGTGTTGAGCATGTGCCCGGCTCGCGGCGTGCGTTCAACCCGCTTCATGTCTTTGCGTCCGGCGCCTGCGAGCCCGCATCCACGACGCGGTTGCGCCCGCCCGCCTTCGCCATGTAGAGCCGCGCGTCGGCGAGATGCATGAGCGCCTCGTAGTTGGCGGGGCAGTCGACCGGGCTCACGGCCACGCCGATGGATACCGTGAACGCGATGGCCTCGGCATGCGCCGCACTGGCGGCTGCCTGCGCATCGGGCACCGCTGCATCGGGCGCCGCCGCGTCGCGCGCATGGTTCTCCACCGCGAGGCGCACGCGTTCGGCCACGGCGGCGGCCGCGGCGAGATCGGCGCCGGGCAGCAGCACCGCGAATTCCTCGCCGCCCATGCGCGCGGGCAGGTCGACGCCGCGCAGGTTCGCGCGCAGGATGCGGGCGAGGACCTGCAGCACACGGTCGCCGGCTGCGTGGCCGAAGCGGTCGTTCACGCGCTTGAAGAAGTCGATGTCGAGCATGAGCACCGCCATCGCAACCGGTTGCTGTGGCGCGCGGTTCGCGCGTTCGAGCGCTTCGGCGAAGACTTCCTGAAAGCGGCGGCGGTTCGCGAGCCCCGTGAGCGGGTCGCTGCGGGCGAGCGTTTCGAGCCGCTCGCTCGCCTCCACGTAGTGGCCGAACAGATTGGTCACGAT
>JAITTX010000383.1 GCA_031286755.1 Paraburkholderia sp. | reverse complement strand
CGTGTTGTAGACGGTGAAGTCGTACCACTCGAGCGAGGTGCCGATCATGCTGGCGGAGGCGAGCCGTCCGCGGCCCGCGCGCGGGCGCTCGAGCGTGGAAGAGGTCTGGGCGAGAGCGTTCATCGGGTTCTCCAGGGGAAACGCGCGGCGCGCATGGCGCGCCAGGGGGTGTCTCGGGCTCGTTGTTCTTGTTCTCGCCAGGTTCGCCATGCGTGCGAGGGTGTGCACGAGTGGCGAACCTGAGCGGTTGGTCGAGCGTTTTGTTCGAGCGGTAACTTGGGCGTTTTCTTGAGCGTTGGCTGCGATGCTGCGCTGGCAGGCGCTCAGGCCGCGAGCCGCCAGAGCATGTCGAAGGTGCGCACGGGCGCGGCTCCATCGCTGGCGAGCTTCGCGAGGCGCTCGGCCGCGTCGCGCGCGGCTTCGTTCGAGCTGCCTTCCACGATCACGAGCGCGTCCTGCGGCGCCGCGGCCGCGGCGCCGTCGCGCGTGGCGAGCGGTGCGGAGAGCTTGGCGTCGGTCACGAACACGCGCACGGCGTGCAGGCCGGGCGTTTGCGCGAGGGCCTGGGCTTCGCCGCGCCAGGCCTCGGCGGCCACGCTGTGCGGGGGCGCGACGAAAATGGCCGCGTGGCCGCCTTCTCCCGCACCGGCCTCGAATGCGAGCTCGCCCACGCGGCGCTGGGTGTCGCTCATGCGCGCGAAATTGCGCATCGACCAGTCGGTCTGCACGGTGAACGCCTGGCGGTACGCGTCGCTGTGGAAGACGTCGAGCGAGGCCGTCACGTACAGCGCGAGATAGCGGCGCGCGCTGCCGTCATTGGCGAGAAAGCGGCGGGCGTGGCGAAAGCCGGGAATCGCGACGCGCTCCTGCATGTGCTCGCGGTCGTACCACGCGTTGAAGTCGGCTTCGGTGTGCGGATCGGTGTCGGTCCAGATGCAAAGCTGGCCGGCCGGCGCGTTGGTGGGATGGCTCATCGTGGATTTCCTGCGCTGTGAATTGAAATTCGGACATGCGCAGTTTGGCCAGCACAGGGTATTTCGGTCCAACAAGAAATAAAATACGCACCAACCAGGTTTTCTTATCGCTTGCGGCTGCGGGGGGCTGGGGCGGCCGGGGTGGCTTGGGTCGCTTTGGTGGTTTTTGTGGTTTTTGTGGCTTTGGGGGTTCGAGCGGCGCGGGTGGCTTGGGCCGTATCGCAGGATGCGGCGGCTGGCGCGGATTTCGTGGCTGCCGGTGGCTTGCCGCTGGCGGCGCGCGCGGGCGACCCGTCGAGTTCCGGGCCGAGCGCCGCCACGAACGCGCGGGCCTGCTCCGTCGCCAGTTCGGCAATGCGCGCGGGCAGCGGGTGGCTGTGCAGCCGGTAGGTGGCCACGAGCGGCAGCGGCGCGAAGGCGCTCTCCACGTCCAGCACTTCGAGCGCGTGCTCGTGCAGCTCGCGCTGAATGATCGCGGGCGGCAGGGCCGCAACGCCGAAGCCATCCGAGACGAGGCGGATCATCGCGGCCACCGAACTGATGCAGTTCACGCGCACCGGGCGCTCGACCGCGCGCGCGAATTCTCGCTCCACGGCCGTGTGCGGCCCCGAATGGCGCGAAAAGCTGAGGACCGGCCACTCCGCGAGTTGCGCGAGATTCACGTGGGTGCCCGCGAGACCCAGCGAGGGGCTCGCGACCCAGCGCATGGGAAACTCGCATAGCGGGTGGTTGACGAAGTCGCGCTCGGGCAGCGAATCGGTTTGCAGGATCAGGTCGACGGCGTCGGCGCGCAGCAATTGCACGAGATGGATCGTGGTGTCGCTCGTGACCTCGACTTCGAGATGCGGAAAGCGCTCGCGCACGCGCGCCATCAGCGCCGGAAACCAGCTATGCACGATGGACTCGATCACGCCGATGCGAATGAGGCCCGCGTCGCCGCTCGCGTCTTCCACTTCGCGGCGCATCTCGTCGCCGAGGCGCACGATGCGCTCCGCGTACGCGAGCATCTTGCGGCCCGCGGGCGTGAGCGTGGCCGAGCGCGAGTTGCGGTCGAACAGCCGCACGCCGAAGGTTTCCTCGAGCGAGGCGATGCGGCTCGATACGGCGGCCTGGGTCGTGTGCAGCTTTTCGGCGGTGAGGCGGAAGTTCTGCAGGCGCGCGAGCCAGATGAAGGTCTCGAGAAACCGGATGTTCATGGGTTTCATGTAATGGCAGTCGCAAAGAGCCATGATATCGCGGCCGGATCGCGCTGCCTTTGTACCCTTTCCGGCGTGCATTCCCGGGCGTGTGCGGCCGGCCGCGCCGCACACCGGCCGGTCAGCCGTCGCGGAACAGGAAGCTGTACGCACTGAGCGCCGGCACGCCGCCCAGATGCGCATACAGCACCTTCGAGCCCGGCTCGAATTCGCCGCGGCGCACTTTGTCGATCATGCCGTGCATCGACTTGCCTTCGTAGACGGGGTCCGTCAGCACGCCCTCGAATCGCGCGCACAGACGGATGGCCTCCAGCGTGCCATCGTTGGGCAAGCCGTATTCGGGGCCGCCGTAGCGCGTGTCGAGAATCACGTCGTGCTCGTGGATGGCGCGCCCGAGATCGACCTGCTCCGCAGTGTGGCGCGCGATGCGCGTGATCTGGGCGTGGGTCTTTTCCGGCGTCGCGGACGCGTCGATGCCGATCACGCGATTCGCGCGCCCATCGGCCGCGAAGCCGGCCACCATGCCCGCCTGGGTGCTGCCCGTCACCGAGCACACGACGATGTAATCGAACTTGAAGCCGAGCTGCGCTTCCTGCTGACGCACTTCCTCGGCGAAGCCCACGAAACCGAGGCCGCCGAGCGGATGTTCGGAGCAGCCGGCCGGGATCGGATACGGCTTGCCACCCGCCTTGCGCACGCTCTCCAGCGCCTCCTCCCAGCTCGGGCGAATGCCGATGTCGAAACCGTCGGGTACGAGCCGCACGTCGGCGCCCATCATTCGCGACATCTGGATGTTGCCGACCCGGTCGTAGACAGCATCGGCGTAATTCACCCAGTTCTCCTGAACGAGTACGCACTTCATGCCCAGATGCGCGGCCACGGCGGCGACCTGGCGCGTCTGGTTCGACTGGATGCCGCCTATGGAAACCAGCGTGTCACAGCCTTGCGCGAGCGCATCCGGAATCAGGTATTCGAGCTTGCGTGTCTTGTTGCCGCCGAACGCGAGGCCGCTGTTGCAGTCCTCGCGCTTCGCATAGAGCTCGACCTTGCCGCCGAGATGCGCGGAGAGGCGCTTGAGGGGCTGGATGGGCGTTGGCCCGAACGTCAACGGATAGCGGGGGAAACGCTGGAGGTTCATCGACTGTCTCCGGAATGGTTGGCGCATACGGCGAGCGGCTGCGATCGGCGCGCATTCCGCCTGAACGCCTGAAAAATGCTAGGCCGATGCAGGCGAAATGTGCTTGCGAAAAAAATCGATGAAATCTACTTTCTAAATGACTTATTCTCTAATCAAACACAATTGATTCGCAAAACTGGAGTGAGACGCAATGAAATTAAGCAAAGAGCCGGCAGCCACGCCGGATGCGCTGCCGGCGCTGGATCGTATCGATCGCGCGATCCTGAAGCATCTGCAGGCGGACGCGTCGATCTCCAACGTGAGCCTCGCGGCCAGGGTGAAGCTGAGCGCGCCCGCGTGCCTGCGGCGCGTCGAGCGGCTCAAGGAGATGGGATTGATACGCGCGATCGTCGCGCTGCTGGACCCCAAGGCGCTGGGCGCGGGGATGCTGGTCGTGATCGGCTTCGTGCTGGACCGCTCCACGCCCGAAGCGTTCAGCGCATTCGAGAAGGCAGCGCGCAAGGTGTCGGGGTGCGTCGAGTGTCACGTCGTGACCGGCGAGTTCGACTATTTCATGCTCGTGCGCACGCGAGACAACGAGAGTTTCAACCAGCTTCATGCGGAGCAGTTGCTGTATCTGCCCGGCGTGCGGCAGGTGCGCAGCTTCATGGTGCTCAAGGAGATTCTCTCGACCCATGCATTGCCGCTGTAACGCGGCAGTGCGTTCGCCGCGCGCGGCCGGGGCGAGCCGTTGTTCAGTCGGCTCGCTCAAACATCGGGCTTGCCGGTGTGCTGCTCAGCCGGGCGGCTGCCGCCGCCGTTCGCGGTCGATCAGATCGGCGCAGGCGAGCGACATCGTGCCCGCCCGGCTGAGCCCCTTGCGCAGGGCCACACTGTCGAGTGCCGCGAGCAGGTCGGGGTCGATGGAGACGATGACGCGCACCTTGTTTTTCCGGGGCGCGGCAGGCGCGGGCGGGGCTTCGTTGGGAATGGGCATCGGGTATTTTCCGGCGGACAGGGAACAGGCCGGCTCCAGGGTACGGTTCGGCACGCTCAGGCGAGCGCGGGCGTGAGCGTGCGCAGCGAGGCCAGGCAGCCGTTGTCGAGCATGTCGAGCACGGTGGCGCTGAAGGCCGCCGCGGCTGTGGAGCGGTACGCGCGCCTCGACCTGAGTAGCGCGGTCGTGCGCACCGGAAACGCGGGGTCCAGCGCGACGTATTGCAGGTCGCGGTGCTCGAATTCGATGGTGTTCGGCAGGATCGTGGCGATCTTGCCGCGGCTCACGATCTTGAGCACCGCGCTGATCGAGTTCGCCTGCAGGGCCACGGTGGGCTGCATGTCGAAGGACTGGAAATAGCTGTCGACATAGAAGCGCGAGACGAAGCTGGTGGTCAGGAGTGCGAGCGGAATGCGGGCGAACTGGTCCAGCGTGATCGGCGTGCGCTGCTGCGCGAGCGGATGCGTCTTGCCGATCACGAGCATCAGTTGCTCGCGGAACAGCGGCTCCGCTTCGATATCTTCGGAGCGCACGTCGACGAAACCGAAGGCGAGATCGACTTGATCGTCGAGCAGCGCGCTTTCCACGGAATCGAGTGACATCTCCGTCATTTCGACCACGATGCCCGGATAGCGCTCGTGAAAATGCTCGATGACCGGCGCGACCAGATACTCGGTGAAGGTGGGCGTGAAGGCGACGCGCAACTGGCCGCGCGAGAGGTCGTGCACGTCCTGCATGGCGCGTTGCGCGGTGAGCAAGTCGTTATAGGCGCGGCGCGCGTACTCCAGATAGACCGCGCCGAAGTCGGTGATGCGCACGACACGCCCGCTGCGGTCGAACAACTGCGCGCCCACTTCCTCTTCCAGTTGCCGCACCTTCTGCGAGAGCGCCGACTGCGAAACGCATAGCGCATCCGCGGCACGCGTGAAGTTGCGATGCTCGTCGATGGCCAGCAGATAGCTGATGTTGCGCAGCAGCGGATGGCGCTGCGTGACCCTCTTGTTGCGCGGGTTGAATGACGGATCGCCGGGCTGATCTTTCTCGACAGCGTTTGCGGATGGGGCGGCTTGCTCTGCCTGTTGAGCGAGGCATAGTGCTTGAGCGTGATTTTCGAACATCGAGCGAAAGGAAGATTGATGACGGGCGCCGGGGGCGGACACGGTGAATGCATTGAACGGGTTCATTGCCATCCGCCCCCGAGCGCCAGAAACGTTGAAATCTGGTCGTGGTTGACGTCTGCCTGCGCCGCCGCGACGGCGCTTTCGGCGGCCAGCCAGTTGCGCTGGGCGTCCAGCGCTTCGAGGCCGCTTATCTTGCCGCCGCGCCAGAGCTGGTCGGTGCGCTCGTTGACCGAGCGCGCGGCATCACGCGCGGATTCGAGCCGTTGCAGACGATCAAGCGCGGCGGCGTAATTATCGAGCGAAGTCTCCGTTTCGCGCAGCGCGCTCAGCACCGTGCTGTCGAAATGGGCGAGGCTCACGCGGCTTTGCGCGCGAGCGGCTTCGATGCGATCGCGGATCGCATTGCGATGCAGGTCCCAGCTCACCATCGGGCCCACGGCGAAGCGGTTGGTGAGCGGCGTGAAGAAGCTGGCGGCGGCGCCCGTCGAGCCGATCGATGCGCCAATCTTGATGTCGGGATACAGCGCCGCCGTTTGCACGCCGATCTGCGCCGTTGCGGCGGCCAGCTGGCGTTCGGCGGCGCGCACGTCGGGCCGGCGGCTCAGCATCGCGCGACCGTCGCCGGCCGGGATCAGCGTCTTCAGCGCGAGCGGCGCGTGGCAGGCGAGCAGGGACGGGTCGTATTGCTCGGGCGGCTGCCCCATCAGCGTGGCAAGACGAAATGCGGCATTGAGCTTGCGCGCGTTCAGCGGCGCGAGTTGAGCGCGGCTGTTGTCGATCGCGCCCTGGTCGCGGTCCTGCGTGAAAGAAGGCGCGCGGCCCTGCGCAACCATCTGCCGGGTGAGCGCGAGGCGCCGCTGTTGCACCGCGATCTGCTGCTGCAGAATGTCGAGCTGGTTGCCGGCATTGCACAGGTCGGCGTAGGCGCGCGCCGTTTGCGCGGCCACGTTCACGCGCACGAGATCGCGCGCCGCGACGACGGCTTCGCGATCGGCGCTGGCGGCCTCGATCCCGCGGCGGATGCCGCCGAAGAGATCGAGGTCGTAGCTGATCCCGATGCCCATGTTGTAGATCTCGTGCCTCGGCGGCTGGACATGCGCGAGCACGGCCTGAGCGGACTGTTGCGTGTAGTTGGTCGACGCGTCGACCGCGATGTCGGGCTCGCGCGCCGTGCGTGCCGCCGCGAGCAGCGCGTCGCTGCGTTCGAGGTTGGCCTGGGCGGCGCGCAGATCGACATTGCTGGCCAGGGCTTTTTCGATCAGCCCGTTGAGGACGGGGTCGTCGTAGAGGCGCCACCAGTGATCGGGCAACGGGTCGTTCGTCGCGGCCGGCAGGTCCGATGCGGCAGATCCGCCAGACCCGCCCGCCACGAATGCGCCATTGGCCGCGGGCGCATTGACCAGCGCCTGCGGCGGCACCTTATAGTCCGGTCCCACTTCGGCGCACGCGGCGAGGGCCGCGCACGTGACCGCGATGCAGAGTGCACGCATGCTCACCATGGCAGGCTCCGGCGCACCACGACATCGCCCGAGCGTGCCTGAATCTCCACGGAGGCGGTCTGGCCCGGCACGAGACGCACGCCGGGCGGAACCGAGTCGATGGCGATGCGCACCGGAATGCGCTGCGCGAGGCGCACCCAGGTGAACGACGGGTTCACGTTGGCGAGCTGCGCGTCGCCGCCTTCGCGCTCGCGGTCCTGCACGCCGCCCGCGATGCTTTGCACGTGGCCGCGGATCGGGCTCGCCACGCCCATCAGATAGACGCTCGCGGGGTCGCCCACATGAATGGCAGGCAGCTTGGTTTCCTCGAAATAGCCTTCCACGCGCAGCGACTGCTGGCTGACGAGCGCCATCGCGCCTTTGCCCGCGGTGAGATAAACGCCGGGCAACAGGCCCACGTTGGTCACGGTGCCGTCGACGGGCGCGCGCACGAGCGTGCGCTCGAGATTCAGCGCCGCGAGATCGCGCGCGGATTTCGCCTGCGCCACCGCGGCGCGCAGCTTTTGCACGCGCGCCGTGCCTTGCTCCGTCGATTCGGTCGCGACCACATCGGGCATCGAGCGGTTGCGCCGGTCCTCGCGCACGGCCTCGTCGAAATCGGCCTGCTCGCTCTGCAGACTGGCGCTGGCCTGAGCGAGCGCGATCTGGTAGCGCGACGGGTCGATCACCAGCAGCACCTGCCCTTGCTTGACCTTTTCGTTGTCGTGCACGCGCACTTCCGTGACGAGCCCGCTAATGTCGGGCGCGATGGGCACGATGTCGGCGCGCACCTTGCCGTCGCGCGTGAGCGGCTCGATTTGATAGCGGATCCACAGCGCGTAGATCGCGCCGAGGATGCCCAGGATGACGGCCACGGTCAGGGCGGTGCGGAGAAAGCTGGTGAATCGCTGCATGTCAGGAGATGAAACCGTGCGGGAAACAGGTGTCGGCGAGGCGCGTGATGCCCCACCAGAGCGCGAAGAACGCGGCCAGATCGATCAGCGCCGGATGCCAGAGCAGGCGGCGCAACGGCAAGCGCAGCAACGCTTCGCGCATCAGGAACGTGATGGCCAGCGCAATGACCGCCCAGAACAGGGCGGATGGCATATAGACCCCAAAGAGGCGGACTTCCTCGATCATCGTGCGGCGGCTCCATGTGAATACGTGTGTGTATGCGGGAAAAGATTGCAGCGCATGCCGACGAGCGCCATCAGCGTGGGGTCGCCGCGCTGCGCGGGCTGGCTGGCGACGCTGTCGATGGCGCGCTCGAGCGCGTCCAGCAAGCGATCGCTGCCGGGCAGCGGATGGTGCGCTGCCAGTTGCGCGCGAAAGAGCGCCGACACTTCGCCGAGCGCCGTTTCGATCGCGAGGCGCACCGGCGCGTCGCGCTCTTCCAGACCCTGGCGCGCGCGGATGATGTTGCGTCCCACGCGCAGGTCGCTCAGGCCATCGGCGGCGTGCAGCGTGTCGTCGGCGCTCGCGAGCGCCATGCGCGCCGCCACCTGGCCGAGACGGTCGACGGCCTGGGCCGTCCACGCATGGGCGGCGAGTGGCTGGGCGGGGTCGGCGAGCTGGGCGAGATCGGCCCAGTTCCGGCGCACGATGCGCGCAGCGCTCCAGCGCGAGTTGGCGGAGCGAAAGAGTTTCGTCACGACGAGCGTGGTGACGATGCCCCCCACCTGCGCGAGCCCCGTGTTCACGAACACCGCGAAGTCGGCCTGAAAGCGGTCGAGAAAACCCATTGCCACGATGAAGCACGAGAGCATGGGCAGCGCCCGCGCGGCGCGCGCGGGGTCGGCCTGGAGGTAGCCCATCCACACGAGCGCGGGCGCGAGCGTGACGATGAGCATGCCGGCGCCGTCGACGCGCGGCAGGATCACGAACAGATAGAGCGCGGCCAGCGGGAAGGTGGTGAGCGTCGCCATCAGGTACCGGCCGATCACGGGCGCGGGGTCGTCCTGGGTCGCGAACGAACAGGTCACCAGCGCCGCGAACGCGGCGGTCGCGGCGCCATTGGGCCAGGCGAGCAAGATCCACACGGCGCAATAGATCATGATGGCCGTTGTCATCGCGGCGCCGGCGAGCAGCGCCACGCCTTGATCGCGCGCGAGCGGAAAGTCGTCGATGCCGTTTGCGACGTGCTTCTGGATCCGCTCGTCGAGGCGGCCTTCGGCGAAAGCGCGCACGAGGCCGCGCGCAATGTGCAGGGTCTCGACGAACTCGGCGGTGCGCTCGAACAGGTTCGCGGCCAGCAACGAAGTCCACTCGGTGCTGCGCAAGTGCTGCGCGGCCAGTTCGCGGCAGCGCGCCACCAGTTCTGCGTCGAGCGTTTCGGCCACCTCCTGGGGCGCTTCGAGGCTGTCGATCAACGCGCCGATTAGCGCCTCGGTCTCGGCATCGACGGCATTCAGCGCGCGCAACTGGTCGAGCCGATTGGCCGCCGCCGATGCAATCGAAAGCAGGACCGCGAGCCGGTGCTGCAATTCGCGCACCGTGTCGCGTGTGGCATGGGCGAAGCGCGGGTCGTAGCGCAGGTTCACGGCCATCATGCCGAGCTCCGTCACGTCGGCGGCGAGCTTGCGGCGGTGCTCGTACTCGAGCCGGGTATGGCGGGAGCCGAACGCTTCGGCGGTCCAGCGGCACGCATCGGACAGAAACGAGCGCGCGCGCTCATGAACGACCTCGCGGATATCCACGGGCCGCAGGATCCGGTGCGCGATGGTCACGCAAAGAATGGCCACCATCATTTCCTCGACGCGCGAAATGGTCGTCGTGAAGATATTCGAAGGGTCATCCAGATAGGGAAAGCAAATGACCGCGGAGCTGAATGCCGCCATTTGAAACAGGAATGCCCGCGGCGTGCGATCGAGCACTGCCAGATAAATACAAAGCCCAATCCAGATTGCGAGGCATAAAACCAATAACAGCGGGGAATTCTGCAAATTGGGCGCCACCAGAATCGTGACGAAAGCGCCTGTAATAATACCCGCCAGACGGTAAATCACTCTGGGCCGAAATGCGCCCGCCATCGGCTGCGCGGTGACATAAACGGTCAAAAGCGCCCACCACGGCCGAGGCAGGCTTGCCGCGAACGAGATAATAAGCACAAGCGCTGCCGCGAGAAAAGTGCTTAACGAGAAAGACAGCTTTCCAGAATCGATGGTGAATGGATGGCGCAACCGAAACGATGCGGCAGAGGCATGCGGCACAGGAAATCCTTGGGCAAAACGGCAGATGAATGCGTCAGGCGTACGACGCTGGGCGGCTGATTACGTCAGAGGAAAGTGCCGCATCGCGGGTCTGGGCGGCATGCGCCGGGGGCGGGAGGCGTAACGGGGAGGCCGGTGTGAAAAAAAGGGATCCACACGAAAAAAGAGGTACTTGCAGACATTTCCAGCACTGGCGCGCCATTTTCATTATTGAATCGTGAGCCTGGCGGCGCGCATTTCCATCTGACCAGGGCTACGACGAACCAGAACAAGGGGTTCGGGTTTCACTCGATTGCAACGGGAGAAATTGTGCCCGTTCCGGCCCATCGCGTCCAAGACGGATTTCCGAAAGCGACGATCGGTTTAGCTTATGGAAGCCATCAAGACGGTGTGCGAGACGCTATTGCGAGTGAGTCGAAGGCGATTCCGGCGCCTGTGCGTGCATATGCACGCGTGCGTAATACCATGAAATCCGCACGATATGTTCGGGAAGATAAATGATGTATGAAACACAAAATCCTCGCTGAAAGGTTTTTGTCAATATCGGGAGATTCCATATTATCGGTTTACCTAATGGAATAGATCGAAATTTCTCCTTGGACTTTATCGGATGCGTAATTCATGATTCGCTCCATCGATTCGCTCTTCGCTGTTCATGCAATCGATAAAGACGTGTAAATCAATATTGAAGGAATTCACAAAATGAAGAAGCAATCCATGCTGCGCCTCTCGGTCGTCCTGCTTGCAACTATTGGTGCGATTTCGACCGCATCGGCTCAAACGAATGCCCAGCAAGCACAAGGTCAAGCTGCTGAAGCGGCCGGCGTGACGCAAGTGGCCCAGGTCCAGCAACCCGCTTTGGGCGGCTCGCACATCGGCGCGGCCACCGCGACGCCGGAAGTCGCGCATATTCAGAACGGTCAAACCAATCCTGGCGCGACGCAGCAGGCGTGTGTCGGTCCGGCAAGCTTCTGCACGCTGTACTTCGGCAGTTGAGCCAGCCTTTGCCAGTGGTCCCCGCAAGCCCCCGGCCGGCACGCCAGGAATATCCAACGCCCGCATGGGGGGATTGTGAATCATCTGTTTAGCGCGATGCGGGTCTTCCTCAAGGTTGTCGACACGCAGCAGTTTTCCCAGGCCGCACAACAACTCGAACTCTCGCCCACTCGCGTAACGCGTTACGTGGACGACCTCGAGTCGCATCTCGGTGTCAAGCTGCTGCAACGCTCCACGCGAAGAACGGTTCTCACCGACGTGGGCGCGCAATACGCGCGGGGTTGCCGTGCGCTGCTTTCGAATCTCGCGATGGTGGAGGAGCGCGCCATGCGCGCATCGGCGGAAATTTCCGGCGAACTGCGCGTGGTGATGCTGAGCGGGCTTGCGCAGCAGGGCTTTGCTTCGCTCTTTGCCGAATACCGGGAGCGCTATCCCGATGTTGCGCTGAGCGTGACGTCCACGGAAGCGGAAGTCGATATGCTCGGGAGCCGCTTCGACGTGGGTATCCTGAGCGACGAAATGGTCTCGTCCGTGACGCACGTTTCGCGAGCCTTGCTTCACTCGCGGCTCGTGGCGGTGGCCGCGCCCGCTTATCTGGCACGCGCGGCGGCGCCGCAACGGCCCGACGATCTGGGCGCGCACCGGCTGATTGGCCATGCGGCCCGCGGCAAGGACAAGCGATGGGGTTTCAGCGCTGAGGGCGTGGAGCATCGCGTGCGGGTCCACGAATCGTTTGTCGTCGACAACCGGATGATGCAGAAGCAACTGGCGCTGACGGGAGCGGGCATCGCGCTGCTGCCCGAGTGCCTGATCGAAAGTGAAATCCGCGCGAGTGCGCTGGTGCGCCTGCTCGAAGCGTATCGCACGCTCGACACGGGCATGCAAATCTCGCTGGTCTATCCGAGCCGCGACTTTCTTCCCGGACGGGTGCGTGCGTTTATCGACCTGGCTTCGGGCTACACGGCGCGCGGCCATGCGCGTGAACCGGCTGCCGCAATGGCCGCGGTGTCTGCGATGAACGACGAGTCGCGGGTGAGTGTTGCCGCGTGATGGGGCGATGGGGGCGCTGGCAGGCGCCACGGCCACCGTGCTTGACAGGGTAGTACACCTTGTCAGGACGGTCGCGATCAGGAGTTACGTGTGGCAACACCCAACTTGTGTGTAGTTCGCGAGAAAAATGAATGTCGGGCAGGAGCTGCGAGTCGTCACCGGCGATGCCGTTGAAATCACATTCGCAACTAACTGTCCACCGCCCTCCCTCCACCCGCTCGCGCCTCACGGCGCCACCCACCCGCCAGCAGCCAGGTCCGCCATCGACGATACGATCGTAACGGATGTTGTCACGATCATTTCATCGGTATAGGATGGGTGCGACCAAACCATCACGGTTTGATGTGCATTGCACAAAATCGCTCGCCAGCCTATGTCAGAAGCTTCAACGAATTCGCTCGTGGTGTTGCGCGGGGCGCAGGCCGAACCGGCGCTCGCGCTGTCCGCCGCGCCGCTCACGCACGTGGCGCGCAATCCCGGCGCGCCGTTCGACACGGCATGGTTCGACGTCTTGCGCGTCAACCAATCCGCCGTCGAGCGCCGCACGGCCACGCTCGGCACGCGCCGCGCCGTCAAGAAGGACGCGCAGGCCGCATGGCTGCTCAAGGCCATCACTTGCATCGACCTCACCACGCTCAACGGCGACGACACCGAAGGCCGCGTGCGCCGCCTGTGCGCGAAGGCGCGCCATCCGGTGCGCGCCGACCTGCTCGCCGCGCTCGGCATGGCGCCCGAGGCCATCAGGACGGGTGCGGTGTGCGTCTATCACCGTTTCGTGGCCGCCGCCGTGGACGCGCTCGCGGGCAGCGGCATTCCCGTCGCGGCGGTGTCCACCGGCTTTCCGGCGGGGCTCAATCCGCATGCGCTGAAGCTCAAGGAGATCGAGGCGTCGGTGGCCGACGGCGCGGCGGAAATCGATATCGTCATCACGCGCGAGCACGTGCTCACCGGCAACTGGCGCGCGCTCTACGACGAAGTGCGCGAGTTCCGCGCAGCCTGCGGAGACGCGCATCTGAAGGCGATTCTGGCTACCGGCGATATCCGCGTGCTGTCGAACGTTGCGAAGGCATCGATGGTTTGCATGATGGCGGGCGCCGATTTCATCAAGACGTCCACGGGCAAGGAGGGCGTCAACGCCACGCTCGACGTCTCGCTCGTGATGGTGCGCATGATTCGCGAATATCGCGAGCGCACCGGCGCGATGGTGGGCTTCAAGCCCGCGGGCGGCGTGTCCAGCGCGAAGGCCGCGCTCGCTTACCAGATCCTCATGAAGGAGGAACTGGGGCGGCCCTGGCTCGAACCGGCGTTGTTCCGCTTCGGCGCGTCGAGTCTGCTGGCCGATATCGAGCGCCAGCTCGAACATCATGTGAGCGGCCGCTACTCGGCGTTCCATCGTCACCCTGTTGCCTGAAACGCACTGAGCAGATCACATTCATGAGCGTAGCCGAGTATTTTCAAACGATGGATTACGGTCCCGCCCCCGAGGACGATCAGCCCGTGCGCGCCTGGCTCGCGCAGCACGAGGGCGCGTTCGGGCACTTCATCAACGGCGCCTCGCACCCGGGCGCGAGCGGCGAGCGCTTCGAGGTTCGCGCGCCCGCCACGGGCGAGGTGCTCGCGGCCGTGGCGCAGGGCGATGCCGGCGACGTGGCGGCGGCCGTGGCGGCGGCCCGCGCGGCGCAGCCCGAATGGCTCGCGATAGGCGGCGCGGCGCGCGCGCGGCATCTCTATGCGCTCTCGCGCATGGTGCAGCGGCACAGCCGCTTGTTCGCGGTGCTGGAGGCGCTCGACAACGGCAAGCCGATCCGCGAAACGCGCGACATCGACGTGCCGCTGGTCGCGCGCCACTTCCTCCATCACGCCGGGTGGGCGCAACTGCAGGAGAGCGAGTTCGCGGGCTGGTCGCCGCTGGGCGTGATCGGCCAGATCGTGCCGTGGAATTTCCCGCTGCTGATGCTCGCGTGGAAGATCGCGCCCGCCATCGCGCTCGGCAACTGCGTGGTGCTCAAGCCCGCCGAATACACGCCGCTCACGGCGCTGCTGTTCGCGGAGCTCGCCCATCGCGCCGGGCTGCCCAAGGGCGTGCTCAACGTGGTGACCGGCGACGGCCGCACGGGTGCCGCGCTCGTCGAGCATCCCGGCGTGGACAAGATCGCCTTCACCGGCTCGACCGAGGTGGGCCGCCAGATCCGCACCGTGACGGCGGGCTCGGGCAAATCGCTCACGCTCGAACTGGGCGGCAAGTCGCCGTTCATCGTGTTCGACGACGCGGATCTCGACGGCGCGGTCGAGGGCGTTGTGGACGCCATCTGGTTCAACCAGGGCCAGGTGTGCTGCGCGGGCTCGCGCCTGCTTGTGCAGGAGGGCGTTGAAGCGCGCTTTCTGGACAAGCTCAGGCAGCGCATGGCGACGCTGCGCGTGGGCCACTCGCTCGACAAGGGCATCGATATCGGCGCGATCGTCGACCCGGTGCAGCTCGCGCGCATCGAGTCGCTCGTGGAGACGGGCCGGCGCGAGGGCTGCACGGTCTGGCAGCCCGCGGAACTCGCGCTGCCCGAGGGCGGCTGCTTTTATCCGCCCACGCTCGTGACCGGCGTGGCGCCGGCGTCCACGCTCGCGCAGGAGGAGATCTTCGGCCCCGTGCTCGCGGTCATGAGCTTTCGCACGCCGGAGGAAGCCGTGGCGCTCGCGAACAACTCGCGCTACGGTCTCGCGGCCAGCGTCTGGAGCGAAACCATCGGCCGCGCGCTCGATATCGCACCGCGCCTGCAATGCGGAGTGGTGTGGATCAACGCGACGAACCTGTTCGATGCGGGCGTGGGCTTCGGCGGCTATCGCGAGTCGGGCTTCGGGCGCGAGGGCGGGCGCGAGGGTGTTTTCGAGTATCTGAAGCCGGCTGGCTGGAGCAAGCTGCCGATGCGCGCGGCGCGCCGCGAGGTGTGCCGTGAAGCGCCGGTGCCGGCACACGATGCCGCGCTCGCAAGCGGCTCCGTCGACCGGACCGCGAAGCTTTTCATCGGCGGCAAGCAGGTGCGCCCGGACAGCGGCTATTCGCTCGCGGTCCACGCGCCGGATGGCGCATGGGTGGGCGAGGTGGGCGCGGGCAGCCGCAAGGACGTGCGCGACGCGGTGGCCGCCGCGCGCGGCGCGCACAAGTGGACGCAGATGAGCGCGCACGGCCGCGCCCAGGTGCTCTACTATCTCGCGGAAAATCTCGCCGCGCGCGCCGAGGAATTCGCCCGGCAGCTAACGCGCCGCGCGGGGCACGACGCGCACGGCGCCACACGCGAGGTGGAGGCGGCCATCGACCGGCTCTTCACCTACGCCGCCTGGGCCGACAAGTTCGACGGCGCCGTGCACACGCCGCCGCTGCGCGGCGTGGCGCTCGCGATGCACGAGCCGCTGGGCGTGATCGGCATTGCCTGCCCCGACGAGGCGCCGCTGCTCGCGCTGGTTTCGCTGCTCGCGCCGGCGCTCGCGCTGGGCAATCGCGTGGTGGCGCTGGCGAGCGAGGCGAGCCCGCTCGCGGCCACGGACTTTTATCAGGTGGTCGAGACTTCGGATGTGCCCGCGGGCGCGCTGAACATCGTCACGGGCGAGCGCGCGGCGCTGTTGCCGGCGCTCGCGAAGCACGACGACGTGGACGCGCTCTGGTGCTTCGGGACGGCCAGCGATGCGGCGCTGGTGGAGCGCGAGTCGGTCGGCAACCTGAAGCGCACATTCGTCGATTATGGGCGCCAGGTTGACTGGTTCGACCCGACGGGCGCAGGATTGCCGTTCCTGCGCCATGCCGTGCAGGTGAAGAACATCTGGATACCGTATGGAGACTGAGCGGCGATCGAGCGCATGGAAATAAAAGCGCCACGCCGTGAGTCATAGCTTTGCATGGGCATGGAGTCAGTGTTGAAGCACTCGCTCCGGCCGACAGAGGAGACAACCATGCTGAAGAATCTGGACCCGCTTCTGAACGCCGACGTTCTGCAGGCGTTGCGCGCCATGGGCCACGGCGACGAGCTCGTGGTCTGCGACGCGAATTTCCCCGCCGATTCTGTTGCGCGCGCAACGGTGTTGGGCAAGCTCCTGCGCATGGACGGCGCCGATGCGCCGCGCGCGCTGCGCGCCATCCTGTCCGTGCTGCCGCTCGACACCTTCGTGGAGTCGCCCGCGATGCGCATGGAAGTGGTGGGCGAGCCCGACACGATTCCCGCCGTGCAGCGCGAGGCGCAGGCCGAAGTGAACGCCGCGGAGGGGCGCGCGGTGCCGTTCGCGCCGATCGAGCGGCACGCCTTCTACGCTCGCGCGCGCAAGGCGTACTGCGTGATCGCCACCGGCGAAGCGCGCGGCTATGGCTGCTTCGTGTTCACCAAGGGCGTGCTGCTCGCGCCGGACGCGCCGCGCGCGAGTGGGTCAGGGGAGGCCAGCCGATGAGCGGGCGCGTCGTCATCCTCGGCATTTACGTGACCGATCTCGCGTTTCGCGCGAGCCGCATGCCGCTGATCGGCGAGACCATCGCCGGCTCCGCATTCGCGATGGGGCCGGGCGGCAAGGGCTCGAACCAGGCCGTGGCCGCCGCGCGCGCGGGCGCCGAGGTGGTGTTCTGCACGCGCGTGGGCAACGACGCCTTCGGCGAGATCGCGCGCGCGACGTGGGCCGCCGAAGGGATCACGGCACGCACGCGCGCCGTCGAGGGCGTGGCCACGGGCGCGGCGCACATCTTCGTGGACGACTCCACCGGCATGAACGCCATCATCGTCGCGGCCGGCGCGGCCGGCACGATGGAGCCCGCCGACGCCGAGGCGATCGAAGCCGATATTGCGGGGTCCCAGGTATTCGTCACCCAGCTCGAGCAGCCACTCGCGGCGGCGCGGCGCGGCCTCGAAATCGCGCGCCGGCACGGCGTGAAAACCGTGTTCAATCCGGCGCCCGCCATGCCGCTGCCCGACGACATTTACGCGCTGTGCGATTACGTGACGCCCAACGAAACCGAGGCGGCCGCGCTCACCGGCATCGAAGTGCGCAATGCCGCCGACGCGCGCCGCGCCGCCGACGTCCTGCTTGCGAAGGGCGCGGGCGCCGTGGTCGTGACGCTGGGCGAGGCCGGGGCGCTCTTGCATACGCGCGAGGACTCCGTGCTGCTGCCCGCGTTCCAGTGCGGCCCGGTGGTGGAGACGGCGGGGGCCGGCGACGGCTTCACGGGCGGTTTCGCGGCTGCGCTGGCGCGCGGCGAAGACGCGGTGGCGGCCACGCGCTTTGGCTGCGCTCTGGCGGGCATCTCGGTCACGCGCGCGGGCACCGCGCCTTCCATGCCCACGCGCGCGGAAGTGGACGCCATGCTCGCTCACGCATTGGCGGCGCACTGAAGCCGCGCATCACCTGCAAAGGATGACCTGATGAAAGCATCCAATGTTCCATCCCTCGGTGCGAAGTGGTTCGGCGACCGGCAACTGAATTTCCTGCTCGTCGTGAACCTGCTGGTCGTGCTGGTGGCGATCTGGATCTCGCGCGGCCAGTTCGTCGGCATCGACAACCTCCAGTCGATGGGCTCGCAACTGCCCGAAGTCGCGCTGCTCGCGCTCGGCATCATGCTCTCGATGCTCTCGGGCAACGGCGGCATCGACCTTTCCGGCGTGGGGCTCGCGAACCTTTCCGGCATGATCGCCGCCATGGTGGTGCCGCGCCTCGTGAGCGGCGACGACTCGCCCGCGCTCTACACCGCGCTCTTTTGCGTGATCGTGGTGGGCATGGGGCTGATCGGTGGCTTGCTCAACGGCATCGTCATCGCGCGGCTCAATCTCACGCCCATTCTCTGCACGCTCGGTACGCAACTGCTGTTCACGGGCTTCGCGGTGGCGCTGAGCAACGGCGCCTCGGTGCACGTCGATTATGTCGAGCCGCTCGCCGACATCAGCAACGGCACGTTCTTCCAGGTGCCCATTTCGTTCTGCCTGTTCGTGGCCGTGGTCGTACTGCTCGGCTGGCTGCTCAGGCGCACGCCGTTCGGCCTGCGCCTTTATCTGATGGGCACCAACCAGCGCGCCGCGTTTTACGCCGGCATCCCGCGTGCGCGCATGCTGATCACCACCTATGCGATGTGCGGCGTGCTGGCGTCGCTCGCGGGCCTCGTGAGCGTCTCGCACACGCTGAGCGCGAAATGGGATTACGGCAATTCGTATCTGCTGATCGCGATTCTCATCGCGGTGATGGGCGGCGTGAATCCCGCGGGCGGCTATGGCCGCATCATCTGCGTGTTTTTCGCGGCCACGGTCCTGCAATTCCTTTCGAGCCTTTTCAACCTCATGGGCGTTTCGCAGTTTTTCGGCGACTGCGCATGGGGCTTCCTGCTGCTGCTCTCGCTCGCGTTCGCGGGCGGTGAGCGCGTGCGCGCGATTTTCGGGCTCGGCGGCGGGCAGCCGGGCGGCAAGCGACCCGGGCCGGCATCGTAGGGCGCTGCATTTCCCGGCCACACAGTACAGCCGGCGGACATCGAGCCTCGGACGTCCGCCGCCGTCGATACAGGGGCAACGGCGAACAATAAAGGAGACATAGGCATGAACTTCAAGCGACTCAGCGTGGCACTCACGGCTTGTGCATTGGCGGCGGGTGTGGCGGTGGCGGCATACGCGGCGGATAAACCGACCATCGTGACCGTGGTGAAGGTCACCGGCATCAGCTGGTTCAATCGCATGGACGAAGGCGTCAAGGAGTTCGGCAAGGACAACCCGAACCTCACCGTCTACCAGACGGGCCCGGGCCGGGCGGACGCGGCGCAGCAACTGAAGATCATCGACGACCTGATCGCCAAGAAAGTGAGCGCGATCGCGGTCGTGCCCTACGACCCGCCCACGCTCGAACCGGCGCTGAAGAAGGCGATGGACCGCGGCATCAAGGTGGTCACGCACGAGGCCGATAACGAGAAGAACACGATGGTCGATGTCGAGGCCTTCGACAACTCCGCCTACGGCGCGGCGCTCAACGACCGTCTCGCGGCCTGCATGCACGACGAAGGCAAATGGGCGACGCTGGTGGGGTCGCTCGGCAGCCGCTCGCAGGTGCAATGGGCCAACGGCGGCATCGACAACGCCAAGAAGAAGTTTCCGAAGATGCAGCTCGTCGAGACGAACCTCGAAACCAACAACGACGGCGAGCGCGCCTATGAAGTCGCCAAGGAAGTGCTGCGCAAGCACCCCGACCTCAAGGGCTTCCAGGGTTCTTCCTCGCTCGACGTGATCGGCATTGGCCGCGCCGTGGAAGAAGCGGGCCTGCAGGGCAAGATCTGCGTGTACGGCACAGGCTTGCCGACTGAAGCCGGCAAGTACCTCGAAAGCGGCGCGATCAACGGCATCGCGTTCTGGGATCCCAAGCTCGCGGGCATCGCGATGAACAAGATCGCGAAGATGCTGATCGACGGCAAGACCGTGGAGAACGGCGCGAATCTCGGCCTGCCGGGCTACGAGAAGGTGACCGTGACGAAGGGCCCGGGCAAGGGCATCATCGTGCGCGGCCAGGGCTGGGTGAGCGTGGACAAGTCGAACTACAAGCAATACAACTTCTGATCGGCTATTCACCGGAAGAAGGTGGCGCGCGCAACCATTTGTGCGCGCCACGCGCCCAGGCAATGAACGTAGTGTCGGATCACGATGGATCGGGATATGGCTTCGGAACCGCTATTGCAGGTGCTCGGCGTACACAAGCGCTTTACCGGCGTGCATGCGCTGCGCGGCGTCACGCTCACGTTCGAGCGCGGGCAGATCTATCACCTGCTGGGCGAAAACGGCTGCGGCAAGAGCACGCTCATCAAGATCATTTCGGGCGCGCAGCCGCCCGATGAAGGCGAACTGGTGATGGACGGCACGCGTCACGCGCGGCTCTCGCCGCTCGAATCGCTCGCGGCCGGCATCGAGACCGTCTACCAGGATCTTTCGCTGCTGCCCAACATGAACGTGGCCGAGAACGTGGGCCTCACCGCCGAGCTTGCGGAGCACGGCGGGCGCCTCGCGCGCACGTTCGACCGGCGCGAACTCGCCAGCACCGCCGCGCGTGCGCTCACGGCCGTGGGCCTGCCCGGCGACGCGGAGTTTCAGGCCACGCTCATCGAGCAATTGCCGCTCGCGACGCGCCAGCTCGTGGCCATCGCGCGCGCGATTGCGAGCGAGGCGAAGTTCGTGATCATGGACGAGCCCACGACCTCGCTCACGCAAAAGGAAGTGACCAACCTGATTGCCGTGCTCGGCCACCTGCGCGAGCGCGGCGTGACCGTGCTGTTCGTGAGCCACAAGCTCGACGAGTGCTACGCCATCGGCGGCGAAGTGATCGTGCTGCGCGATGGCCAGAAAGTGACGCAGGGGCCGATCACGAACTACACCAAGGCGCAATTGAGCGCGCTGATGACGGGGCGCGAGCTATCCACCGAGCGCTATCGCGCCGCCGCGCCCGCATCCGATGTGCTGTTGGACGTGCGCGGACTGAGCCGGGCGGGCGCGTTCAGCGACGTGTCGTTCACGCTGCATCGCGGCGAGATACTCGGCATCACGGGCCTGCTCGACTCGGGGCGCAACGAACTCGCGCGCGCGCTGGCCGGCGTCGCGCCCGCGCAGACCGGCGCCATCACGCTCGAAGGCCGGCCGGTCCGGCTCGCCACGCCTGGCGACGCCAAGCGCGAGCGCATCGGCTACGTGCCCGAAGACCGCCTGAACGAAGGGCTCTTTCTCGACAAGCCGATTCGCGACAACGTCATCACCGCGATGATCGCGAGCCTGCGCGACCGCTTCGGCCAGATCGACCGCGCCCGCGCCCGCGCGCTGGCCGAGGACACCGTGAAGGAGTTGCAGATCGCCACGCCGGACGTGGAGAAGGCCGTGCAGTCGCTGTCGGGCGGCAACCAGCAGCGCGTGCTGATCGGCCGCTGGCTCGCCATCGATCCGCACGTGCTGATCCTGCACGGGCCGACCGTGGGCGTGGACGTGGGCTCGAAGGACATCATCTACCGCATCATGCAGCGGCTCTCGGAGCGCGGCATCGGCATTCTGCTCGTGAGCGACGACCTGCCCGAATTGCTGCAGAACTGCGACCGCGTGCTGATGATGCGAAAGGGCCGCGTGGCCGATGCCTATCGCGCCGACGATCTCACCGAAGCCGAGTTGTACCGGGCGTTGCTGGCCGAGGCGGCATGAAGGACAGCCCTCATAGAAACAGCATCATTGCAGCGAGCATGAGCATGAATCAGACCATGAGCTCTTCCAATACCGTCGAAGCGGCGCGCCCCCCGGCGAGGCTCAACTGGCGCGCAAAGCTCGCGCGCAACCCCGAGTGGTTCACGGCCATGCTGATCGTGATCACTTGCGTGATCGTGGCGTCCATCAACCCGCGCTTTCTGCAATGGGCAACGCTGTTCGATCTGCTCCATTCGGCCACGACCACCTCGCTCTTCGCGCTCGGCACGCTCGTGGTGCTCGCTTCGGGCGGCATCGACGTATCGTTCACGGCCATCGGCGCGCTCACGATGTACGCCATCACGAAGGCCGTGTTCGCGTGGTGGCCCGACGCGCCGTTCGCGCTGATCCTGCTCGTAGGCGCGCTGGGCGGCATCGTGCTCGGCATGCTCAACGGGTTGCTCGTGCACCGGCTGCAGGCGCCTTCGCTGATCGTGACGATCGGCACGCAATATCTTTTCCGCGGTGTGCTGCTGACCTTCATCGGCACGACGTTCTTCATGAACATCCCACACAGCATGGATCATTTCGGCCGCATTCCGCTGATCGCATACAAGACGGCCGATGGGTTGAATGCGGTGTTGCCGGCTTCCGCGCTCGCGCTCGTGGCGGGCGCCGTGCTCACCTGGTGGCTGCTCAACCGGACGATGATGGGGCGCGGCGTCTACGCCATGGGCGGCAGCACGGCGATCGCGGAGCGGCTCGGCTTCAACCTGCGGGCAATCCGTCTGTTCGTGTTCGGCTACACGGGTTTTCTGGCGGGCATCGCGGGCATCCTGCACGTCTCGAACAACCGGCTCGCCAATCCATTCGACCTCGTGGGCTCGGAGCTCGATGTGATCGCGGCCGTGATTCTGGGCGGCGCGCGCATCACGGGCGGCAGCGGGACCGTGCTGGGGACGCTGCTAGGCGTCGCGCTCGTCACGCTCATCAATAACGTGCTGATCCTCGTGGGCGTGCCCAGCACCTGGCAGAAGGTGATCGTGGGCGCGTTCATTCTGGTGGCCGGCACGCTGTTCGCGCTGCGGCGGCGCGGGTGATGCAGGCGCGCGCGGCTGATGCATTGGTGGTGCCGCGGGCCGGCGCGCTTTCATCCGGCCGGTTTGGTGGGCGATTGTGAGCGGCTGTGAGCGGTTGTGATCGGCTCAAGCGCCGCGCTTGCGCGGCTGCGGGCCTTTTTCGGTGATGACGGAATCGAAGTCTTCCAGCTCCGAGAAGCGCCACGCCTTCACCACGCCGAATTTGCTTGCGTCCACAACCAGATGACGCTCGACGGCGCTGGCCATGGCGGCCTGCTTGATCGCCACTTCGTGAACGTTCCAGCACGTCACGCCGCGCGCGGGGTCCACGCCGCCCGCCGAAATAAAGGCCTTGTTGATGCCCATGCGCCGCAAGGTGTCGAGACTGTCCGCGCCGGAAAACGAATCCGACGACGGCACATACACCCCGCCCAGCAGAATCATGCGCACGTTGGGCATGCGCCGCAGAATCTCGGCCACGTTGAGCGAATAGCACACGGCCGTGATCTGCCATTGCGCCGGAATCAGGCGCGCGAGCGCGGCTAGCGTCGTGCCGCAGTCGATGAAGATGGTGTCGTTTTCCGCCACGAGCCGGGCCGCGTGCGCCGAGGCCTGCGCTTTTGCCTGCGCGAAGTGGTCTTTTTCCTGCTCGAGCGAGTAACCGACCGCATTGGGCACGTCCTCGGCGCTCACGATATAGCCGCCCAGATAGGTGAAGTGCCCGGGATTCGCGGCGATGTCGCGGCGCACAGTCATCTCGGAGACCCCGAGCAGCGTGGCCGCATCGCGCAGATGCATGACGTTGTGTTTGGCGAGCGCTTCGGCAAGCGTTCTCAGCCGGTCGGTTTTGGACATGGAGATCGATGCCGCGACGGATCTGGAGCGATCCGGCGGGCGTTAGATTTATTTCGTACGGTTGATCGAATTATAACAAATTCGATGTCGGACGCAGTGATTCCCTGTGCTTGTTACGCGGTCACGCAGGCATCGATTCTCATGCTTGCGGTTTGCGGTAGTCTGGCGGCTATTGCAATCGCAATTGGCTCGTTTCCGGAGGCCCCACGATGTCGCTCGTGCTCTACGGTCACCCTTTTTCCTCATACACGCAGAAGGCGCTTATCGCGCTGTACGAGAACGGCACGCCGTTCGAATTCCGCGCGCTCGGGCCGGATTCTCTGCACGCGGCCGACTGGCTGCAACGATGGCCGTTGCGCAAGTTTCCGGTGCTGGTGGACGGCGAGCGCACCGTGGCTGAGTCGAGCATCATCATCGAATATCTGCAGTTCGCGCATCCGGGCCCGGTGCGCTTGCTGCCTGCCGATCCAGCGGACCCGATGGCCGTGCTCGACGTGCGCTTCCTCGACCGCTTCTTCGACCTGCACGTGATGACGCCGATGCAGCGCGCCGTGGACGGCGCCTTGACGGGCGATGCGGCGAAGCGCGCGGACGGGCTCGCGTTCGCGCAGCAAAAGCTGGAGTTGGCTTACGCCTGGCTTGACGCGCGGCTCGCGGGCAGGACCTGGGCGGCGGGTGAGGATTTCACGCTCGCGGACTGTGCGGCGGCGCCTTCGCTTTTCTACGCGGATTGGACATATCGCATTCCGGAGGCGTTTGCGGTGCTGCGCGCCTATCGTGCCCGGTTGCTCGCGCGGCCATCGTTCGCGCGCGCGGTGGAGGAGGCGAGAGCGTACCGTCCGCTGTTTCCGCTGGGCGCGCCGGATCGGGATTGAGGCCCCGCGATTGCATGGGGCATTCGCACGCGCGCGTTACGTTTCCTTCTCGACAGCAGCCACGATCGCCTGCACGCGCTTGCGAATCTCCGAGTCGAGGATCAGCCGGCCGCGCAGCTTGCCTTTCATGCGCTTGACGTGCTTTGGCGCTTCGGTCATGTGCTCGACCATCAGCGCGCGCACGCGCTGCACGTCACGTGCACGCGCGGCCTGCAGGATCTCGCGGTGAATTTTTGAATTCGCGGCGCCAAAGCGCCGATGATCCGCAAGCGGCGTGTCGTTCCTGAATTCGATCAACTGGCGAATCATCTCGTTGATCAATTCGCAAATGAAGCGCAGAAATGGATTCGGATTCGCCGCTGCGAGAATGTCGTGAAAGGTCATGTCCTCCTGACGCTGACGCACGAGATGGCCTCGGTCGTCCGGACCGCTCGCACCGTCGCAGCACTCGATATTCGCTTCGAGCGCCGCGAAATCCGCTTCGCTCAGGTGCGGCACCGCACCCGCCGCCAGTTCGGGCTCCAGCAATTGGCGCACCGTATAGATGTCGTCGATCGACACGTCCTTGAAAAATAGATAGTTCTGCAGAAGTTGCAGCGTGCGGTCTAGCGGCACCTCCACCACCATGCCGCCGCCGGCGGGGCCGGTCGAGACTTTGATGAGCCCCTGCACTTCGAGTGACTTGAGCGCCTCTCGGATGGTGCTCTTGCTCACCGAATAGAGTTGTTGCAGTTCGGCTTCACGTGGCAGGCGGTCGCCGGGCCGCAAATCTTTTTCGGTAATGAGGCGCTTGATTTCCTCGGCAACGAGGTCGCCCCGTTTCGGCTGCCTGATTTCGACGGCGGCCCCCGATCTGACGCGATTGACGACCATCTTCGAAACTCCCTGCAGGGTGGGGTTGCGTATTGGCGATAATTGACAGTCGAATTGATTATACCTAGCATCAGGTTCATTCTATTTATCATGATAAATAGAATCCACCGTTTGGCGGGCCGCTTCAAGGGTTAGTCCCAGGGCGCCGGCACGGTTTGGCAGTCGGTCGCGTCGTGTAAGTGTTTCCTCATCAGGAGCCTCAACTTGAATCGCCGAGAACTGTTGAAACTGGCCGCGCTGTCGGCCATGCCGGGCGCGCTGGGCGTCCTTTCCACCACGCGTGCGTGGGCGCAAGCGGCGTCATCCATTCAGCTCGCATGCCCGGTGCCCATGTCCGGCCCGTTCGCGGCCAACGGCAGGTACGCCGATCTCGGCATGCAACTGGCGGTCAAGCAGTACGGCAAGGTGCTCGGCCTGCCGCTCGGCTACACCACGCTCGACACCGAGGGCAAGCCCGCCACGGCGGTGCGCCGCGTGCAGGAGATCGAGCAGCAAAAGGGCGTGCGCTTCTTCGCGGGCGGCGTGCTTTCCTCCGAGGCGCTCGCCATGGGCAAGGAGGTGGACAAGAGCGGTGGTGTCTTCATCACTACCGCGGGGGCCGACGAAATCACCGGCAAGGACTGCAATGCCAGCACGTTCCGCTGGTCGGTGCCCACTTTCGGCGCGATCGACCAGACGGTGCGGCCGCTCATCCAGATGCTGCCCAAGGCCAAACGCTGGTACACCATCACGCCGCAATACGTGTTTGGCGACGGCCTGCTTTCCGCCGCGAAGGCCGTCTTCAAGGAAAAGGGCATCGAGCACGTGGGCAACAGCTACCACTCGCTCACCGAAAAGGAGTTCAGCGGCTATCTGACCAATGCCGTGGCGGCCAAGCCCGATGTGCTGCTGCTCCTGAACTTCGGCTCGCAATCGTCGGACGCGCTGCGCCAGGCCGTGAGCTTCGGCATGAAAAACAACTGCACGATCCTCATGGCATGGGCCTCGGGGCTCGAGCAGTTCGAGGCGCTGGGCGCGGACCTGTGCGACGGCGTGTATTTCGGCGCGCAGTACTGGCACGGCATCGACACGCCGCTCAATCACGACCTCGTGCAGCGCACCCAGGCGGCCTTCAAGGCGAACCCGAACTACAGTCTCGCGGGCTCGTACATCTGCACGAAGATCCTTCTCGACGGCATGGTGAAGGCGGGCAGCGCCGATCCGAAGAAGGTGATTGCTGTGCTCGAAGGCATGAAATATGCGGGCCTCACCGGTCCCGAAGAAATTCGCAAGGGCGACCATCAGGTGCTGAAGAATTACTACCTGCTAAAGGGCAAGGCCAAGGCGAAGATGAAGAACGCCGACGACTACGTGGACATCGTGAGTTCGGGCCAGTCGTTCCTGCCGCTCGACAAGACCGGATGCAAGATGGCTTGATCCATCGGATTCCTTAGATTCATCTGATGTATGCCGCGCGTGGCATGCTTGCCGCGCGCGCAGCCGTTACGCTTACGCTACGCATGCCATGAATGTCTATCTGCTGCAGATCATCAATGGAATCGGCGTCGGGATGCTGTATTTCCTGCTGGCGGTGGGGCTCTCGATCGTCTTCGGCCTGTTGCGCTTCGTGAACTTCGCGCACGGCGCGTTCTATCTGCTCGGCGCGTACTTTTGCTATCAGACCTTGCAGTGGTCGGGCAGCTTCTGGCTCTCGCTCGCACTCGTGCCGCTCGTGGTGGGCGTGCTTGCGTGGATCGTCGAGAAGCTCGTGCTGCGCCATGTCTACGCGCAGCAGCACGAGTTCCACATTCTCGCCACGGTGGGCCTCGCGCTCGTGATCCAGGAGTGCGCGATTCTCGTGTGGGGGCCGCTGGGCGACAACGTGGCCGTGCCCGACGTGCTCAACGGCGTGGTGATCTGGGGCAGCTTCGTCTACCCGAAGTACCGGCTCTTCGTGATCGGTTTCACCGCCGTGCTGGCCGTGTTGCTCTGGTGGGTGCTCGAAGGCACGCGGCTTGGCAGCGCAGTGCGGGCGGGGAGCGAGTCTGCGGAGATGGTGTCGCTGCTCGGCATTAACGTGACGCGCGTGTTCAGTCTCGTGTTCGCGCTCGGCGCGGCTACGGCGGCGCTCGCGGGCGTGCTGGCCGCGCCCATTCGCGGCGTGGATCCGTTCATGGGCCTCGAAGCATTGAGCGTGGCCTTCGTGGTGGTGGTGGTGGGCGGCATGGGCAACTTTCTCGGCGCGCTCGTGGGCGGCCTGCTGGTGGGCATCGTGCAGAGCCTGATGAGCACGATCTGGCCGCAAGGCGCGCAGTTGATGATCTATGTGGCCATGGCGGCCGTGCTGCTGCTGCGCCCGAACGGGCTGCTCGGGAGAGCCGCATGATCGAATCCACCAAACTCGCCGCTGCGCGCACGCAGGATGCGAGCGGGCTGCCCGGCATGTTGCAACGCTATCGCTACGTATTGCTCGCGGTCGTGGTGGTGTGCGCGCTGCCGCTCACGGTGCGCTCGGGCTCGCTCGCGACCGAGGTGCTGGTGTTCGCGCTCGCGGCGCTCGGCTGCAATCTGCTGCTCGGTTATACGGGGCTGCTCTCGTTCGGTCAGGGCATCTTCTTCGGGCTCGGCAGTTACGCCGCCGGCATTCTGCTCACGCACGGCGTGCCTTCGGTGTTCGCCGCGCTCGCGGCGGCGAGCGTGCTGGGAGCGCTGGCGGCCGCGCTGGTGGGCTGGTTCTCCATTCGTCAGCGCGGTACCTATTTCGTGATGCTGACGCTTGCGTTCGGCCAGCTCTTCTATTTTCTCGCGTACTCCACGCCCGACCTGACCGGTGGCGACAACGGCCTGCTCGACATTCCGCGCCCCGCACTTTCGCTCGGTGCACATGCACTCGTTTCGCTCGATACGCCGTGGCAATACTACGGTTTCGTGGCGGCCGTCTTCATCGTCGTGTTCGCGCTCATGGTGCGTGTTTCGAATTCGCTGTTCGGCCGCACGCTGCTGGCCATTCGCGACAACGAGGCGCGCGCGGGCGCCACGGGCTATCACGTGAGCCGCTTCAAGCTCATGGCGTTCGTGATCTCGGGTGCGGTCACGGGGCTGGCTGGCGCGTTGCACGCGATGATGACGGGCATCGCGCCGCTCTCCAACATCGACTATCACACGAGCGAAATGATCCTGCTGATGACCGTGATTGGCGGCAGCGGCAATCTGTTTGCCTCGGTGATCGGCGCGGCGTTCTATGTGCTGTTCGCCGACTGGCTTTCCACCTTGTGGCCGCGCTGGCTTTTGCTGCTCGGTCTCGTGCTGATTGCCGTGAGTCTGTTCATGCAGCGCGGGCTATGGGGCTTGGGCGAGCGCATCGTGGGCGCATTGCGGCGTTCGGGCGAGCATTCGCACGAGCACGCCGACAAGCATGCGGACAAAGCGAACGGCAAGGAGCCGCAATGAGCGACGCGATTCTCAATGCCACGGGCATCGTCAAGCGCTACGGCAAGTTCACGGCGCTCTCGGGCGTGGATCTGCGCGTCGCGCCACGCACGGTGCATTCGGTGATCGGCCCCAACGGCGCGGGCAAGACCACGCTCTTTCACGTGCTCACGGGCACGGTGCCGATCACCTCGGGCAGCATCGTGTTCGACGGCCACGACGTCACGCGCGAGCCCGACTACAAGCGCGTGCGGCGCGGCATCGCCCGTTCGTTCCAGGTCACGAGCCTGTTCCAGAACCTGAGCGTGCGCGAGAACCTGCGGGTGGCGGCGCAGGGCGTGCAGTCGCGGCGCGCGCTCAATGCGTGGACGCCGCCGCGCGGCGCGCTCGCGCATACGGAAACGGTGGAGCGCGTGCTGGAGCGCCTTGCGTTGCAGCGTTTCGCCGATACGGCGGCCAGCGCGCTCTCGCACGGCCAGCAACGGCGTCTGGAGGTGGGCATGGCGCTGGCCGCGCGTCCGCGCGCCGTGTTTCTCGACGAGCCCACCTCGGGCATGGGCGTCGACGATCTTGACGACATGAAGGCGCTCATTCGCGGCCTGCGCGACGAATACACGGTGGTGCTCATCGAGCACAACATGGGCATCGTGATGGACATCTCCGACACCATCACGGTGATGCAGCAGGGCCGCGTGCTGGTGGAAGGCAAGCCCGATGCGATTCGCGGCGACGAGCGCGTGCGCAGCGCCTATCTCGGCAACATGATCACGGGAGGCCGCGCATGATGCTCGACGTGCGGGACATTCACGCGTACTACGGCAAGAGCCACATCCTGCAAGGCGTGTCGCTGCAGGTGAACGAGGGCGAGACGGTGACGCTGCTCGGCCGCAACGGCGCGGGCAAATCCACCACGCTGAAGACGATCGCCGGCGTGGTCGCGCCGCGCGGCGGTTCGGTGGCGTTCGCGGGCAAGCCCGTTGCCGGGCAGCCGCCGCACCGCATCGCGGCGGCGGGGCTGTGCTTCGTGCCCGAGCACCGCGGCATCTTCCGGCTTCTGAGCGTGGAAGAAAACTTGCGCCTTGCCGCGCGCAAGGACTCGCCGTGGCAGCTCGCCGATGTCTATCGCATCTTTCCGCGCTTGCAGGAGCGGCGCAAGAACGGCGGCGCGCAACTCTCGGGCGGCGAGCAGCAGATGCTCGCCATCGGGCGCGCATTGATGAACCATCCGCGCCTGCTGATGCTCGACGAGCCGGTGGAGGGGCTCGCGCCCGTGATCGTCGAGGAGATCGTCGCTCAGCTCAAGCAGATCAAGAGCGCGGGCGTGGCGATCCTGCTCGTCGAGCAGAATCTCGAAGTGTGCACGCAGCTTGCCGACCGGCATTACATCGTCGAGCAGGGCGTGATCGTCTATGAAGGCGGCAATGCGGCGTTCGCCGCCGATCATGCGATCAAGGACCGCTATCTGGGTGTCGGCGTCGTTTGAGCGCCGCGCCCGCTTCATGATCCATGCAAGGAATCTCATCGATGCAAGTTCAGGAAACGGCTCACGACACCACGGCGAATGCTCCCGTGAAGGACTTCGCATGAAAATCCTCATCGCCCGGATGAATCACGAGACCAACACGTTCTCGCCGGTTGCCACGCCGTTGGCCGCGTTCGGCGGCAACGGCCCCGCCTGGGGCGAGCACGCGTATCGCGAGAACAAGGGCATGCGCACGGCCATGTCGGCGTTCATCGACGCGGCCGAGAGCGAGGGCGCACAGATCGTGACGCCCGTGTCCGCTGCCGCGAATCCGAGCGGGCCGGTGGCCGCCGCCGCATACGACGCGATCTGCGCGGAGATCGTGGCCGCCGCGCCGGGCTGCGATGCGGTCATGCTCGACCTGCACGGCGCGATGGTGGCCGAGCAGACGCCGGATGGCGAGGGCGATCTGCTCGAACGCGTGCGCGCCGCGTTGCCCGATGCGCCGATCGCGGTCGCGCTCGATCTGCACGGCAACGTCACGCAAAAGATGATCGACAACGCGGACGTGATCGTGAGCTTCAAAACTTATCCGCACGTGGACATGTACGAGACGGGCGAGCACGCCGCGCGCCTTCTGCTCGCGCGCATCAAGGGCCATGCGCGCCCGGTGCTCGCGTGGCGGCGGCCGCCGCTGCTCACCTCCACGCTACGCAGTTCGAGCGCCGATGGCGCGATGCGCCGCGCCGTGGAGGCCGCGCGCGCCGCCGAGGCCGAGGGCATGCTGGCCGTTTCGGTGCTCGCGGGCTTCTCGCTCGCGGACATTCCCGCGCCGTGCATCAGCGTAGTGGTGGTGGGCGACGGCGATGCCGCCACGGCCGAAGCAGTGGCCGAGCGCATCGCGCGGCAGATCTGGGACGAGCGCGGCGAGTTCGTCTATCGCAGCCCGCCGCTCGCGGAATCGGTTGCGCGCGCGGCGCAACTCGCGCAGGAGACACAAGACACAGGCAAGCCCGTGCTGCTGCTCGATCACGGCGACAACTGCATGTCGGGCGGCACTTGCGACACGATGGATTTGCTCGAAGCGGCGCTCGCGCACGGTCTCACGGGCATGGTGAGCGGCCCGCTGTGCGACCCTGAGGCCGTGGCCGCGCTCATCGATGCGGGCGTGGGCGCGCGGGTGACGCTCGGCATCGGCAACAAGCTCGCGCGCGAGGGCGCCGCGCCGCACGCGCCGTTCATGGCTACCGGCGTCGTGCGCGCCATCACCGACGGCGAGTACGTGATCACCGGCCCGACCTATACCGGCCAGCGCGCCTATATGGGACGCGCGGCGGTGCTCGACACGGGCGCGGCCACGCTCGTCGTGACCGAGCGCACGCATGAGCCGTGGGACCTGGGCGTGTTCGAGAGCGTAGGCATCGATCCGCGCCGCGCGCGCTTTTTGCTGCTGAAATCGCGCATGTATTGCCGGCCCGTGTTCGTGCCCATCGCGGCGGGGCTCGTCGAATGCGACAGCCGTGGGGTCACGGGCTCGGACTATGGGCTCTTTCGCTATACGCGTCTCGCGCGGCCCGTCTACCCGCTCGATGACGAAACCGCGTGGCACGCGGCGCGCTGAGCGCCTGAAATGAAAGCCGGGGCCGCGTGTATGGCCATCGCGGCTAACCAGGCATAACGAATAATCGTCGGTCACCTCGAAAGGAGTCTCTCATGCGTTTGCTGCTCGCGATGTTCAAGCACGAGACCAATACGTTTTCTCCCGTGCCCACGCCGTTCGAGCGCTTCTTTCGCAAGGGCGGCGGCGCCGTTGCGGGCGAGGCCGCGCTGAAGGCGTACCGTGGCACGGGCGGGGCGCTGGGCGCGTACATCGACGTCGCGGAGCAACTGGGCGCGCAGATCGTGCTGCCCGTGGCCGCCGACGCGTTCCCGAGCGGACCTGTCGACGACGAGGCTTACCGCAGCATTACCGGCCTGATCCTCGATGCGGTGGCGCAGGGCGGCTACGACGGCATCCTGCTCGACCTGCACGGCGCGATGGTCACGCAATCGCTCGACGACGGCGAAGGCACGCTGCTCAAACGCCTGCGCGAGATCGATCCGCATACTCCGGTGGGCGTGACGCTCGACATGCACGCGAATCTCTACGACGACATCGTGCAGCACGCGACGGTCATCACGGGCTATCACACCTACCCGCACGTGGACATGTACGAAGCGGGCGAGCGCGCCGCGCGCGTGATCGCGCGCACGATCGCGGGCGAGATCCGGCCGGTCATGGCGTGGGGCAACAAGCCGATGCTGCCGCACGTGATGCGCCAGGGCACGCACGCGGAGCCGAACAAGTCGCTGCAGGCGCGCTGCATGCAATACGAAAAGAGCGACGCGCTCGCGGCCTCGCTGTTCGTGGGTTTTCCCAATGCCGATATTGCCAACGCGGGACTCAGCGTGGTGGTGTGCGCCGACGGCAATGCGGAGCAGGCGGCCGGAATGCGTGACGCGCTGCTCGACGAGGCATGGCGGGCGCGCGAGCAGTTTCTCTATGCGAGCGAACCGCTTGCGCAATCGGTGGCGCGCGCCCGGGCTTCGGAGACTGCCGGACCACTCGTGCTGCTCGATCATTGCGACAACACCGCTTCGGGCGGCACGATGGACACCACCGAGGTGCTCGCCGAGGTGTTGCGGCAGGACCTCGACAATGCCGTGTTTTTCGCCATTTGCGACCCGCAGGCGGTGCAGCAGGCCATTGCCGCGGGCATCGGCAACAAGCTCACGCTGGAGCTGGGCGGCAAGCTGTCCATGCCGGCGCTTGCCGAATCGAGCCGGCCGCTCGAAGTGACGGCGCGCGTCAAACTGATTTTCGACGGCGTGTATCGCAACCGCGGCCCGATGTATCGCGGCGCGCTCAACAACAGCGGGCCGACCGTGGTGCTCGACACGGGCAAGATCGAGATCGTGGTGGTCTCCGCGCACCAGGAGCCGTTCGATCTCAATTGCCTGTCGTCAGTGGGCATCGACCCGACGCAAAAGCGCTATATCGTGCTCAAAAGCCGCGTGCACTGGCGCGCCGGCTTCGGCGACCTCGCGCGCGAGGTGATCGAATGCGCGGGCGTTGGTGTGTGCACTTCGGATTACGGCAAGCTCGCATTCAAGAAAGTGCGCAGACCGATTTATCCGCTCGACGCAATTTGAAATCGGTGTGGCCGCGCGATTTTGCGAACGCGTGCACGCAACGGGACCTCGATGTGAAATGTCGTGTGCTCAGGTGAGCTGATACGCGCGCAACGGTTTGACAGGATCGGGCAGCGGGCACCCGCACAGTTCGAGCACGGTGCGCTCGATAGTGCGGGTCATGGCATCGAGCGCCAGCGCGTTCGGCGCGGTGCTGAACGGATCGGCCACTTCGCTCGCGATAGCCTCCAGCGCGATCAGCGTATAGGAGATGAACACGCAGAGCAGGGGTGTGAAGAACTCGGCCGAATCGACCAGGCCGAATCGACCAGACCGAACGGCAGCAGCACGCAATAGGCGTAGACGGTCCGGTGCAATAGCACGTTATAGGCAAACGGTATGGGCGTGGACGCAATGCGCTCGCAGCCGCCCACGATCTTGCCCAGCTCGTTGATCTGCGCATCGAGCATCCAGAGCTTCGTGCCGGATGCATGAACTCCATATTGCGGGCTGACCAGTTCACGGCGAATCTCGTTGAGAATCGCAACGGGTTTGTAGGCCAGGCCGCGCAATCGCTCGGCCTGGCCGTTTCCCAGCAGGCGCACGAAAGATCGCGAGCGCCACGCCGAATAGCGTGAACGGAGCGGTATTCAACGGAATCTTCTCGCCGAATACGCGCCCGTGCGTAAACACCGCGAGACTGCTCACGATCGCCATGAATATCAGTTGCGGGATGATCGATTGCAGCACCGCGCCATGCCATATGAACAGTAGCCAGAACCCGTTCTCCCTGGGCCTCACAATCATGATGTGCTCTTTTCACGTAGCGGATTTTTAGTGGTAGCCCGCATCTCCCTCGCGGACCTTGCCGCGGAACACGCGATATTGCATGGCGTTGTAGACCAGAATGATCGGCAGCACGATGGCCGTGCCCACCAGCGCGAAGAGCTGGCTCGAATGGCTCGAGGAGGCTTCCCAGATCGTCAGCGATGGCGGAATGATGTACGGCCAGATGCTGATGACGAGCCCGGTGTAGCCGAGAAAGCAAATGGCCAGGGTGAGCAGGAAGGGCATGGCTTCGTGCTCGAGCCGCACCGAACGGAAGATGCCCGCGACGCACACCAGCACGAGTATGGGCACGGGCAGGAACCAGCCGAGATTGCCGCTCGAAAACCAGCGCTGCGCCACGGCCGGCAAGCCCAGCACGGTCCACAGGCTCACCACGGCAATGGCGCCCAGCAGCACGGCGCCAAGCGGGCGCATGAGCTGGCGCATCTTGCGCTGCAATTCGCCATCGGTCTTGAGAATGAGCCAGCCGCAGCCGAGCGTCGCGTAGGTGATCAAGACACCGAATCCGCAAAACACGCTGAACGGGGAGAACCAGTCGAACGGGTCGCCAGCGAACTTGTCGTCCACGATCTTGATGCCTTGCAGCAGCGAGCCCAGCACGATGCCCTGGCACATCGCCGCGAGCGCCGAGCCGCCGATGAACGCGAGATCCCAGGCGTGCTGCGTGCGCGTGGCTTTCGCGCGCAGCTCGAACGCCGCGCCACGGAAGATCAGGCCCACCACCATCAGCATGAGCGGCATGTAGTTGGCCGGCAGCAGCGTCGAATAGACCACGGGGAATGCGCCGTAAAGGCCGGCGCCGCCGAGCACGAGAAAGGTTTCGTTGCCGTCCCAGACCGGCGCGACGGTATTGAGCATGACCTCGCGCTCGCCTTTGCCTTCGAAGAAGGGAAACAGCAAGCCAATGCCAAGATCGAAGCCGTCGAGCATCACGTAGATGAAGACGCCGAGTCCGATGATGGCGGCCCAGATAACGGGAAGATCGATTTGCATGGCGTCATTCTCCAGACACGGCGTCGAGCGCACGGTTGTGCAACCCGGGATGCTTCAGCGATTCACGGCTTTCAATGCCTTGCGCAGGGCCTTTCTTCATCATCTTCAGCATGTAGTAGACGCCCGTGCCGAATACGAGGAAATACACGATCACGAGTATCAGCAACGAAACGCCGGCCTGTTGCGCGCCGATGGGCGACACCGAATCCACCGTGCGCACGACGCCGTACACGGTCCAGGGCTGGCGGCCCACTTCGGTCGTGATCCAGCCGGCCAGCAGCGCCACAATGCCGGACGGCCCCATGCAGAAGACGAACCACTGGTACCAGCGTGTTTCATAGAGGCGCCCGCGCGGGCGCAGCCAGAGACCCAGCAGCGCGAGCAGCAGCATCAGCATGCCGAGACCGGCCATGATGCGGAATGTCCAGAACACGATGGGCGAATACGGGCGGTCTTGCGGCGGAAAATCCTTGAGGCCGCGAATCTCGCCATTCCAGCTATGCGTGAGAATCAGGCTGCCCAGATGCGGAATCTTGATGGCGTAGCGCGTGACTTCCGCTTTCATGTCGGGCAGGCCGACGAGATTGAGCGACGTGCCGCCGTGCTCGGTCTCCCACAGCCCTTCGATGGCCGCGATCTTGGCAGGCTGGTATTCGCGCGTGTTCAGGCCGTGCGCGTCGCCCACGAGAATCTGCACAGGAGCGAGCACCAGCAGCATCCAGAGCGCCATCGAAAAGCTGCGCTTGACCGGCACGTCGCGCCGCCCGTGCAGCAGGTGCCAGGCGCCGCACGCCGCCACGATGAACGCCGCCACGATGAACGCGGCAATCGTCATGTGCGCGAGCCGGTACGGGAACGACGGGTTGAAGATCACCTTGAACCAGTCCACCGGCACGATGCGGCCGTTCTCGATGGCGTAGCCCTGCGGCGTCTGCATGAAACTGTTGGACGAGAGAATCCAGAACGTGGAGATCAGCGTGCCGAGCGCCACCATCAGCGTCGCGAAGAAGTGCGCCTTGGGGCTCACGCGGTTCCAGCCGAACAGCATGACGCCTAGAAAGCCCGCTTCGAGAAAGAAGGCTGTCAAGACTTCATAGGTCAGCAGCGGCCCCGTGATATTGCCGGCGATGGTGGAAAAGCCGCTCCAGTTCGTGCCGAACTCGTAGGCCATCACGACCCCCGAGACCACGCCCATGCCGAAGCCCACGGCGAAGATTTTGGACCAGAAGCGGTACATGTCCTTGTAGGCCGCGTCGCCGGTCATCAGCAGGCGCCATTCGAGCACGGCGAGAAAGCTCGCCATGCCGATGCTGATGGCAGGAAAGACGATATGAAACGAGACCGTGAACGCGAATTGCAGCCTGGCAAGATGAAGGGCGTCGAAGATTTGCATGATGGGTCGGGGCTCCTGGTTACGGCTGCATGAGCGTGCGAAGGACGGTGTCCGGCCGGGACGATCACGCTCCAGCCGGACGGACGGGCGCGCGCGCAGCGTTTCGGCGTGCCGCGCGGGGTCAGGCGGCCGAGCGCACGACGCGCACCGGCACGGACTTGTACGAGGGCGTGCCGCTTTCCTTGTCGATGTAATCGAGCGGCACGAGCACGTTCGCCTCCGGGTAGTACGCCGCCACCGATCCCTTCGCGATGCTGTAGACGATGGCCGTGAGGTTCGCGAGCCGCAGCGTGCGCCCGGGCGTGAGCGTTTCGATATCGACCGTGTCGCCGTGCTCGATGCCTTTTTCCGCCATGTCCTCCTCGTTCATGAAGAGCACGTCGCGCCGCCCGAAAACACCGCGATAGCGGTCGTCCATCGCATAGATCGTGGTGTTGTACTGGTCGTGGCTGCGGATCGTGATGAGCCGCAGCACGTCCTGCGCGCCCAGCACGTCGGCGTCTTCTTTCACGCCGCCGTAGACCGAGAACATGGCCTTGCCCGAAGGCGTGTGCCACTGCCGCTCGGTGGGCGGCAGCGGCAGGCGGAATCCGCCCGGCACGCGAATGCGCGCGTTGAAGTCCTCGAAGCCAGGCACGGTTCTTCCGATCAGCTCGCGGATCCTGTCGTAGTCGGAAATAAGCTCCATCCACGGCACCTTGCTTTGAGGCAGCGCCGCGCGCGCCATGCCGGCCACGATGGCGGGCTCGGAGCGCAGGTGTTCGGAGGCGGGCGTAAGCTTGCCTGCGGAAGCGTGGACCATGGACATGGAGTCCTCCACCGTGATGGATTGTCTGCCGCCGGTTTGCATGTCGAGCTCCGTGCGCCCGAGGCACGGGAAAATATAGGTTTCCTTAGAGACCAGAAGGTGCGTGCGATTGAGCTTGGTGCCGATATGCACGCTCAGGTCGAGCCCGGCCATGGCGGGAAAGGACTGCCCGGAATCCGGCAGCGCGACAGCGAAATTTCCGCCGAGGCAGATCAGTGCGCGGGCCTTGCCGTCGATCATCGCCTGCATGGCCTGAACCGCGTCGTGCCCGTGCGCGGACGGCGGAGTGAAGCCGCACGCGTCTTCAATCAGCTTCAGAAATTCCAGCGAAGGCTTTTCGGTAATGCCCACCGTGCGATTGCCCTGCACATTGGAATGACCGCGCAGCGGGCAAATGCCGGCGCCGGGCTTGCCGAAGTTGCCGCGCATGAGCAGCAGGTCGGCAATCAGCCGCACGTTGGCGGTGCCTTTGTTGTGCTGGGTGATGCCCATGCCGTAGGTCACGATGGTCGCGTTCGACGTTGCATAGGCGATCGCCACGTGCTCGAGATCTGGCCGCGTGAGGCCGCTTGCCTTTTCGATATCGTCCCAGGGGGTGGCCTCGAGGTCCGCCGCGAACGCGTCGAACCCCTGCGTATGGGCGGCAATGAAGGCCTTGTCGAGCACGTTGCCCTGTTCGGCTTCCATTGCGAGCAACGCCTTCATGATGCCCTTGAGCGCGGCGGCGTCGCCGCCCGCGTCGACCTGGAAATACGTCGAGGCGATGCGCGTCGAGCTGAAGGTGGCCATCTCGAACATGCTTTGCGGGTCGGCGAAGCGTTCGAGCGCGCGCTCGCGCAGCGGGTTGAAGACGATGATGGGCACGCCGCGCCGCGAGGCCTCGTGCAGCGTGCCCATCATGCGCGGATGGTTCGTGCCCGGGTTGTGGCCGATGGCGATGATGAGTTCGGTGGTGTCGAAGTCTTCGAGCGAGACCGTGCCCTTGCCGATGCCGATCGACTGCGGCAGCCCCACACTGGTGGGCTCGTGGCACATATTCGAGCAATCGGGGAAATTGTTCGTGCCGTATTCGCGGGCGAACAACTGATACAGATACGCGGCTTCATTCGACGCGCGACCCGACGTGTAGAACTCGACCTCGTCCGGCGACAGCGCGCGCAGGATCTCGCCGATGCGCGCAAACGCGTCTTCCCAGTCCACCGCGCGAAACGTGTCGGTCGCGCGGTCGTAGACGAGCGGGTGCGTGAGGCGGCCCATGTCCTCCAGTTCGAAATCGGTCTTCTGCAGCAGCGACGTGACGGTATTGGCGGCGAAGAACTCGGGCGGCACGCGCTTGGTCGTGGCCTCCCAGGTCACGGCCTTGGCGCCGTTTTCGCAGAACTGGAAGGTCGAGCGGTGCTCTTTGTCAGGCCAGGCGCAGCCGGGGCAGTCGAAGCCGTCGGGCTGGTTCGTGCGCAGCAGGACGATGGGCGCCTCGATGTTCTCCATTTGCTGCCGGATGGCTTGAGCGGTCGCCCGCAGCGCGCCCCAGCCGCCGGCGGGCCCGTCGTAGGGGTGGATGCCCGGCACTTCGCGTTGCTTGCTCATAGGAAACTCCGTAATGGTTCGATGGACGCCGATGGAAGGGCGCCGCTCTGCCTTGAAATGAATTACCCGGCGCTTGCGCCCGGTTCACGCGTGCCGCGCTTCTTGCGACTCTTCGCGGCGGTTGCGTCGTTAGTGGATGCCGCGCCTTCCGCGTCCTTCGTCACATCCTCGCCGTTTGGCTTCTTCGTGGATTTTGCTTTGGCATCCGAATCAGATGGCGAGGCCGTCTTGTTGAAGCGGACTTCATCGCGCTCGCTGTCGTAGTCGATCTCCACGCTGTCGCCGGGCTTGAGCGCATCGCCCAGAATTTCCTTCGCGAGACGCGTTTCCACTTGCTGGCGTATCTTGCGCTTCAGTTCCCGCGCGCCGAACTCCGGCTGATAACCAACCTCGACCATGTGATCGACGAGCGACTCGCCGATCTTCAGCGTGATGTCCTGGGCCGCCGCGGTGCGCACCACGCGGTCGAGCTGGATCCGCACGACCGCGCGGATGTTCTCCTTCGAAAGCGCGTTGAAGATGATGATCTCGTCGATGCGATTGAGGAACTCGGGGCGGAAGTGGCCCTTGAGCACCTGCATCATGGCCTCGCGCAGTGCCTTGTCGGTCTTGCGCGCCGCTTCGGGCTGCTCGAGGTTTTCCATGATGATGGGCGCGCCCAGATTGCTCGTGGCGATGATGACCGTGTTGCTGAAGTCCACCACGCGGCCCTTGCCGTCGGTGAGGCGGCCGTCGTCGAACACCTGCAGCAGCACGTTATAGACGTCGGGGTGCGCCTTCTCGATCTCGTCGAGCAGGATCACGCTATAAGGGCGGCGCCGCACGCGCTCGGTGAGCTGGCCGCCTTCGTCGTAGCCCACATATCCGGGCGGCGCGCCGATCAGGCGGGCGACCGCGTGGCGCTCCATGTATTCGCTCATGTCGATGCGAATGATGGCCTGCTCGTCGCCGAACACGCTTTCCGCAAGCGCCTTCGCAAGCTCGGTCTTGCCCACGCCCGTGGGCCCGAGAAAGAGGAACGTCGCAATGGGCCGATGCTCCTGCCCCAAGCCCGCGCGCGAGAGGCGCACGGCGTCGCTGACCGCGATCACGGCGTCGTCCTGGCCCACCACGCGCTCGCGCAGCTTCTCCTCCATCTTGAGGAGCTTCTGGCGCTCTTCCTGGGTGAGGTCGGCCACGGGAACGCCGGTGAGGCGCGAGACCACTTCGGCAATGGACGCCACCGTGACTTCGAGCGTTTCCGAGCCGGTCTTGCGCTGCCACGCTTCCATTTGTTCGTCGAGCTGCTTTTGCTTCTCCGTGATGCGCTCTTCGAATGCCTTCGCTTCGTCGTAGCGCTTGCGCGAGGACGCATAATCCTGCTCGCGCTTGAGCTGGGCAACTTCTGCTTCGAGTTCCTGAATATCGGCGGGCCGCGAGGTCGCGCCGATGCGCACGCGCGCCGCCGCCTGGTCGATCAGGTCGATGGCCTTGTCGGGCAGAAAGCGCGAGGTGATGTAGCGGTCCGAAAGCTCGGCGGCGGCCACGAAGGCATCGTCCGCGAAGGTCACCTGGTGGTGCGCCTCCAGCTTGTCGCGCAGACCGCGCAGGATCACAATCGTCTGCTCCACGCTGGGCTCCGGCACGAACACGGGCTGGAAGCGCCGCTCCAGCGCCGCGTCTTTTTCGATGTACTTCTGGTATTCGTTGAGCGTGGTCGCGCCAATCAGGCTCAGCTCGCCGCGCGCGAGCGCCGGCTTGAGCACGTTGGCGATATCGAGGCCGCCTTCGCCGCCGCCCTGGCCCGCGCCCACGATCGTATGCAGTTCGTCGATGAAGAGGATCAGCTCGTCCTGCCGCGCCGTGACCTCGTCGATCAACTGCTTGGCGCGCTCCTCGAATTCGCCGCGATACTTCGCGCCCGCGACCATCGAGTTGATGTTCACCTCGACGAGGCGCTTGCCGCGCAGCACTTCAGGCACGTCGCCGTTCACGATGCGCTGCGCGAGCCCTTCGACGATGGCGGTCTTGCCCACGCCCGGCTCGCCGATCAGCACCGGATTGTTCTTCTTGCGGCGCGCGAGCACTTCGATGGTGCTCTCGATTTCCTGCGCGCGGCCCAGCACCGGATCGAGCTTGCCCTGGCGCGCGAGCGCGGTGAGATCGCGGCCGAATTTGTCGAGATTCGGCGTGCCGCTCGGCGTTTCCACGCGGCCATCCTCGGCGCCCTTGCCGACCACCTTGACCACCTTTTGCCGCAACGCTTCCGGTGTCACGCCGTACTTCTTGAGCAGCGTGCCGGCGAGACTGTCCGGCACGGCAGCCAAACCGATCAACAGATGCTCCGGACCCACATAGGAATGGCCCAGATCGCGCGATGCCTGGAACGCGTACTGAAAGGCTTTCTTCAGGCGCGGCGAGACGGTCATCTGGGTGTCTTCGTCATCGGCGCCGGCATCGCCATGCTTCGCGTGCTCGTCGATATAGCTCCTGATGTCCTGCGGCGAGAGCTTGAGCTCCTTGAGCAAGGTCGCGCAGACATCGGTATCGGCGAGCACGTAGAGAACGTGCTCGGTGTCGAGTTCCGTGCGGTGCAGTTCGTGCGCTTTTTCCGCCGCGTTCTGAAGCAGTGTCATGGTTTGTTCACTGAACGCCTCGGTTGCGTCGACCGATTCGCGCGGCACGCTGGCGCTCAAGCCGGTTTCGTCGCCCATTCCGCTCAGGAGATGCGAAAGACCGCCTCCGCCGCCCAGCAGCGAATCGAACGGATTGAGCATGCTTTGATGGCGCATCAGTTGCCGATAGTGATAGTCGCAAATCGAGAGCGACTTGCGCTCGCCGTCTTCGGTCACCACGACGCGCGCAACGGCGGGCCGGGCATGGCAGATATCGCAAAGTGTGGGCATGATCGTGTCACCTCTATCCGAGCTTGCAGGCCGCCACGAAGGCCGCTTTCAAAAGCATTGAAACGGACCGTGACGATGAGTGGGGCGCATCCGGATCTATCTGAAACAAGCCGGCGCGAACGACAAAAAGGGACAATTGGACAGCCAAATTCTATGAGCGGGGCTGGCCGATGTGAACAGCGGACCCTCCAATACTAGATATCGGATTCGATGCGAAATTCGGCTCGTCCGATATTGCATCTCGGGCTTTGGAATTTCCCGGGCCGATTCGCAGCGCGATGGGTCAGTACAAGAATAGGAGTTATTGCGCCACTGCAGGACGCACAGAGCTGCCCGCTTTTTTAGAGTACAGTTCGGCGCGCGGCGGTACACTGGCGTGGCTGTGCTGTGCGTGCCGGGAGTCAGGAAGGACGCCGGGGAGAACGCGGTGAAACTCTACGAGAAGCTCGCAGACGATGTTGAAACGCTCATTCGCAAAGGCGTCTATCGTCCCGGCGAGCGTGTCCCATCGGTCCGGCAGGCGAGTCAGCAGCACCGCATCAGCATTACCACCGTGATTCGCGCGTATTTGCTGCTCGAAAGCCGCGGCGTGCTGGAAAGCCGTCCGCAATCGGGCTACTTCGTGAGCGTGCGAATGGCCGGGGGCAAGCCGCACGCGGACGAGTTGCGCCCGACGCGGCCCATTGCCGTATCCGCCCCCGTCGACGTGAGCCGCCTCGTGCTGTCCACGTTGCGCTCAATTGGTGCCGACGATGCCGTTCCGCTCGGTTCGCCCTATCCCGATCCCACGCTCTTTCCGTTCGAAAAGCTCAACCGCTATGCGTCGGCGGTCGGGCGCAACAAGGCGCTCTGGGGCATCACCAATGCGCTGCCGCCCGGCTGCCCCGATCTCGTGCGCCAGATTGCGCGGCGCTACCTCGAAAACGGCATGGCCGTGGACCCGAACGAGATCATCGTGACCGTGGGTGCCACGGAGGCGATCAATCTGTGCCTGCAAGCGGTTGCCAAACCGGGCGACGTGATCGCCGTGGAGTCGCCCACGTTCTACGCCATGCTGCACGCCATCGAGCGCTCGGGCATGAAGGCCATCGAAGTGGCGACCCACCCCGAATACGGCATCGAGATCGACGCGCTGGCGAAGATCGTCGAATCGCAACCCATTGCGGCTTGCATGGTGATGCCGAATTTCCAGAATCCGCTGGGCTTTCAAATGCCCGACGAACGCAAGCGCGAACTCGTCGAGATGCTCGGCAACGCGCAGATTCCCGTTATCGAGAACGGCGTCTATAACGAACTGTATTTCGGCGATTCACACCCGGTCACGTTGAAATCGTATGACCAGAAGGGCATCGTGCTGCATTGCGGCTCGTTTTCCAAAAGCCTCACGGCGGCGTACCGCATTGGCTGGGCTTTGCCTGGGCGCTATCGGGATCAGGTAGAAAAGCTCAAGTTCCTGAACACGCTGACCACCTCGGTGATTCCCCAACTGGCCATCGCGGAGTTTCTCGAGCGCGACGGCTATGAGCATCACTTGCGGCGCGTGCGCAAGAACTATGCGCAGCAGGCCAGCCTGATGAAGGCGATGGTCACGCGCTTTTTCCCCGCGGGCACGCGCATGTCGAATCCCGCAGGAGGTTACGTGCTGTGGGTGGAGTTGCCGGCGAAGGCCGACTCGATGAAGCTCTACCAGATGGCGCTGGAGCGGGGCATCACGATAGGCCCCGGCTACATGTTTTCGATTTCCGACAGTTACCGCAATTTCATCCGGCTCAATTACAGCAGCCCGTGGTCCAGCGAGATCGAGCAGGCCATCGTCACGGTGGGGAAACTGGCGGCGTCGTGCGCGCGCTGACCCGTTGCGATGCGCTCGACCACCACCATGACGCCCGCAGAGACGCAACGGGTCGGGTTTTGAATTATTCGAGCATGGCCCCCTTGGTCTCGCGTCCGAATATGACCATCGCGATTGCCGCAATCGCCGCGTCCGCACAGAACATCAGCATGGCCCACTTGAGCCCGCCCGCCCGCATCATGATCGGAAACATCACGATGCCGACGATCGCTCCCGCCCGCCCCAGTCCTGCTGCAATGCCGGTGCCGAACGAACGGATATCGGTTGGAAACACCTCGGGCGCGACCACGCCAACGAGTCCGGCGGGTCCGATCCAGGCGACGAGCTGAAACGCGCTGAACAGCAGCAGGAGCACCGCGAACCCATGCGAGTTGCTAATCATCGCGAGCCCGAAATCGATCAGTGCGAGCAGCGTGAAGCCGATCACGGCGAGCGGCTTGCGCCCGGTCTTTTCGACCGACAGGAACATGATGACCGAGCCCGCGATCGCGAATAGCGACACGACCACGCCGCCGAGCAGCGACAACGTTTCGGTAAAGCCGAGCGTGCGCAATATATAAGGCGTGAAATAGCCCACGCCGTAGGTGTTGAACGTGATGCAGAACCACATGAAGAAGATGTAGAGCGTGTCGGCGCTTTGTGCTTTCGAGCGGAACAGCGCGGCAAGGCTCGTGACCGCGACCTTGGACGTATTGTTCGCGCCGGTCAGGCTTGCGCCGCTGCCGGGCACCACCGCGTCCATGGCGGCACGGGCTTCGTCGAGCCGGCCCTGGCGCACGAGCCACATCGGCGATTCGGGAATCTCGCGGCGCCCGAAGTACACGATGACGGACGGAATGACCGCAAGTCCGAACAGGACGCGCCATGTCTCGGGTCCCAGTAGCGGATTGAGCGCGTACGAAAGCAGATAGGTGCTCGCACTCGCCACGGTCCACATGATCCACGTCGACGCGTTGAGCTTGCCGCGCAGCTTGCGCGGCGCGAACTCCGCGATGATCGTGAATGAGAGCGCCTGGTCCGCGCCGATCGCAAAGCCGAGACCCACGCGCGCCGCCACGAGCATCTCGTAGTTGACCGCGAGCGCACTCATGAGCGCGAACGCGGCGTATAGCGTGATGTCGGTCATGTACATGAACTTGCGGCCGAGCCGGTCGGCGAGATAGCCGATGAACACCGCGCCGGCAATCGTGCCGACATAGGTCGACGTTGCGAGCAGCGCGATCTGTCCTGGCTTGAGCGAGAAATACGGAACCAGAAAGATCAACGCGGACGCGATATTGGTGAAGTCGTAGCCCTCGAGGAATACCCCCATGCCCGACAAGATCGTCACGCGCCGGTGAAAGGCATTGAGCGGCGCATTATTGAACGATTCGAACAGCGACGTGCTTTTCATGATGTCTCCTGATCCCCCTGATGGAAGCCCTGTGGCGGTGTTGATCGACGCGTGCGCCGGGTTCAAGGCCCGAGGTCGAGGCAGGGTGCGATATCGTGGCCGGTGTAGAGCTTGACGGGGGCGAGTGCGCGTGCCTTGTCGAGCGCGGCAACGGCTTCGAAAACGTCGACCAGGATGCCGGAGGGAATCCGCTCGACATAGTTGCGATTGAGAGGAACGGCGTCGCCAGCCAGCAATGCGAGGCCTTCGGCGGTATCGACGCAGAACATCTGGGAGCCGGGCGTATGGCCGCCCACGCGGATCGCCCGCACGCCGGGCTCGATTTCGACGTCGCCGTCCAGCGGCAAGAGGCGGCCCGCGTCGGCCAGTTCCTCGAGCAGTGCATGGGTGCTGAAAAAGCGATTGAGCGCAGGGTGCTGGTGGCGGCCGTGGCGGAGGAAGTCGATTTCGGCACGCTGGGCGTAGAAGCGCGCATTCGGAAACTGGTCGGCGTTGGCCGCGTGATCCCAATGCAGGTGGGTGAGCAAAACCGTGTCGATGCTGCGCGGCTCCACGCCATGAACGGCCAGCGCTTCGGACAGATCCCGCGTTTCGCTCAGACGGCGCTCGCGCCCTTCAACAACGGGCGGCCCGGTATCGACGACGATCGTCCGGTGTGCGGATCTGAGCAGCCATAGCCGGTAGGCAATCTCGATCGGTGTGCCTGGATCGGTCAGATAGAGAAACAGCGAGGTATCGGCAATGCGCTTGCCGAGGTGCACCGCGTCAACGGTGAAAACGGCATCGCTCACGGTTTCGCTCCTGAGCGCGATAGGGCGTCGGGCGCATCCTCGTGATCTTCCGATGCGCGGAAGCGGTCGAATTCTTCCGCCAGAATAGGGACGCCGAGATTGCACGCGTGAATGCCGAGCACGGTCGTCAACTGGATGACTTCGAGAATCTCGTCGCGCGTTGCGCCCGCTTTCAGCGCGTTCTGCATGTGGCGGCGCACGCCCGCGCCGTACATGTGCGTGGTCGCGACGTTGATCGCGATTAGCACGAGCTCCTTGACCTTCTTCGGCAAGGGGCCGTTCCGGTGAGGGACGTTGCGAAACGCGAGATAGGCTTCCATGAACGCCGGGTCCCACGCACGCAGCGTGTCCCACAGCGGATTCCAGTCGCCGCTGGCGATTTGCGCGTCGGTGTACGGCGTTGGCGTTGTCACGGGAGATGATTCATCCGATGGCTTGCGAGTCATTTCAACGTGCCTCCTCAAGGACAAAATCGGCACCGCGTTCGCCGATCATGATCGCCGGCGCGTTGGTATTCGACGAGGCCAGCGTCGGCATCACCGATGCGTCGATGACGCGCAGCCCGGCGACACCCTGCACGCGTAGCCGGCTATCGACCACGCCGTCGCCCGGCCGCCCGATCCGGCAGGTGCCGACCGTATGCCACGCGGTTTGGCCGCTTTCGCGCGCGTAAGCCAGCAGGGCCTCATCGTCGGTGGGCGCGGCCGCGTCGCCGGGCCGCTGCTCGGCGACGATCAGCCTGGCCATCGAGGGTTGCGCGGCGATGCGGCGGATCGTGCGCAGCAGTTGCAGCGCGTGGCGCGCGTCGTCGGGCGCGGACAGGTAGTTCGGCTGCAGAACCGGCGCTTCGCGCGCGTCGGCCGAGGTAATGTGCACGCTGCCGCGCGAGTGCGGATAGAGCCTGAACCCGCCGATCGAAAAACCCGAGAAGGGATCGATACCGGCGCCCGGCGTGCGTGAATAACGATCCTTGCCGCTGATGTGATAAATGCGGATCATCACGTCGGGTCCGGGCAAGGCGGGATCGGTGCGCATGATCGCGTGCGCGGTGGACGACGTGCCCGCCATCAAGCCGCGCCGCGAGATCAGATACTGGAGGCCCACCTGCATGCGTCTGAATGGGCTCGCCATCACGTCGTTGATCGTGATCGGCAGCATCGTGCGGTAGGTGCAGCGCAGTTGCAGGTGATCGATCATATGTTCACCCACCGAAGTATTCGCCGCGACCATGGGAATGCCCAGCCGCTGCAAACGCGCAGCATCTCCGATGCCCGACAATTCGAGCAATTGCGGCGACTTGATCGCGCCGGCTGCCAGCAATACCTCGCGGTGCGCCCGGACGAGACGCCGTTGGCCATGCTGCTCGTATTCGACGCCGCTCGCGCGCATGCCGTCGAATGTGACGCGCAGCGCGAGCGCATTCGTTTCGATGCGCACGTTCGGACGGCGCCGGGTCGCGCGAAGATAGGCGACCGCCGTGCTGTAGCGGCGGCCTTTCCACGCTGTCTGCTCCAGATAGCGCACGCCTTCATAGCGGTGCGCGTTGTAGTCGTCGGTCGGCGCCACGCCTGCCTCCATGCACGCGGCGATGAAGCCATCCGAGAGTGCGTCGGTGTCACGGCGCGCGCGATCGGTGATGCGCACGGGGCCGTCATGGCCACGGCCGGGATCGTCGTTGTACGGATAGCATTCGAGCCGCCGGAAGTACGGGTGAACGGCGCCGAAGTTCCACCCCTCGCAGCCGAGCTGCTCCCATTTGTCATACTCGGCCGGATCGCCCCAGACATAGGCCATGCCGTTCAGCGCACTCGACCCGCCCAGCACCTTGCCGCGCGGCGAGTAGACCCGTTGCCCGCTCATCGCCGCCTGGGGCTCGGTGTCGAACTTCCAGGCATAGCGTTCGTTGCCCAGCAATTTGCCGACGCCGAGCGGAATGTGAATCCAGATGTTGTTGTCGGGGCCGCCTGCTTCGAGCAGCAACACGCTGTGCTTGCCGCTTTCCGAAAGACGCGCGGCGAGCGCGCAGCCGGCCGAGCCCGCGCCAACGATCACGTAGTCGAATTCGGCGTTCATGCTTTTGCCCGATGCTTGAACGAATCGCGCCGGAAGCTGTAGAGCGCGTTCGGATCGATCTGTACGTCGATGATGGCGGGCTTGCCGCACGAGAGCGCGTCGCCGAACGCGCTCTCGAATTGCGCCGCGCTTTCGACATGAAAACCTCGGGCGCCAAACAGTTCGGCGACTTTGTCGTAGGGCGGGTTCGGCACGTCGGCGCCGATATAGCGGCCGTCGAAGAAGTCGCGTTGATACGCTTTCTCGGCGCCCCAGCAGCCGTTGTTCATGACGACGCAGATCGAGCGGATATCGCTTTGCACGGCGGTGCCGATTTCGCTCATGGTCATGCCGAATCCGCCGTCGCCCATCAGGCTGACGACGGTCCGGTCCGGGCACGCGAGTTTCACGCCCAGCCCGCACGCGTACGAGAAGCCGACGAGCCCGAAATCGAGCGGCGTGAAGAGCGCGGGCGGCTGAGCATAGGGCATCTGGTCGGTGGCCTGCAGGCACAGCGTGCCGGCATCCATCGTGAACATCGCATCGGCGGGCGCGAGCGCGCGCAGCATGGCGAACAGGGCCGCGGGCTGCATGGGCTGGGTACGGCCCCGCGCGCCCGTTTCGTCGCGCTCGCTCATCAGGGCGCGGCGCTTGTCCATCAGTTCGGCGGCCCACGCGTGCGCGCCGCTCGCATCGTGATGGGCGAGCTCGCGCGTCAATTGTCCGGCGACGAGGCCCGCTTCGCCGAAGATGCCGACGCTCACCGGCACGAGCCGCCCGAGCGCGAGCGGGTCGGATTCGACTTGCACGATCGCGGCCTGGGGATTGAAGTTGTCGGTTGTGTAGAACGTGGTGTTGAAGCCGAAGCGTGTGCCGAGCGCGAGGATCACGTCGGCGCGTTTCGCGAAATCGGTGGCGACGACGTTGCCGCGCGGCCCGATCTGGCCGGCGTAGAGCGGATGGGTGCAGGGGACCGCGTCGCCGTGTCCCGGTGACATCGCAATCGGCGCATTCAGCAGTTCGGCGAGTTTCAGCACGGCCGCATGCGCCCGGCCGTTTTTCACCCCGCCGCCCGCGAGGATCAGCGGCCGTTCGGCCTGTGCGAGCAATTGTGCGGCTCTTGCGACGGCATCGGGCGCGCCGGCGGGCGGCGCGGGATCGTGCCACGCGCTCGGGCCCGCGTCGTATTCGATCGTTTCGGCGAGGATGTCGCGTGGCAGGTTGAGCGCCACCGGCCCGCGGCGTGGCGCGAGCGCGGTGCGAAACGCTTCGTGAACCATCTCCGGAAGGCGCTTTGCCTGCGTCGCCGTCCACGTTTTCTTGGTGACCGGTTTGAACAAGGACTGTTGATCGACTTCCTGGAACGCGTCGCGATAGACGTGCTGGCTGGACAGCGAGCCGGCCAGCGCGACGACCGGAGAGTACGCCGCATTCGCCTGCGCCAGCCCCGTGACGAGATTGGTCGCGCCCGGCCCGTTCTGGCCCGCGAGTATCACACCGGCCCGGCCGCTCGCCCGCGCGTAGCCGTCGGCCATGTGCGTGCCGGTGCGCTCGTCGCGCACGCCGATGAAGCGGATCTCGGGCGCGCTGTACAGCGCGTCGAAGATCTCCATGCCCGCCGACCCGATCAACCCGAATACGTGGCTCACGCCCTCGTTGCGCAATGTTTGAACAACGGCACTGCCGCCTGACATGCTGGTCATCGTCTGAATCCTCTAACGAATGAATGGGAGGAGGGAGTGCGATTTCCCGCATCACCTTCCGACGCTTCGCGGTTCAGCTAAATATTGAGCGAATGTCGACATTTAGGCAAATTGAGGTAAACGCGGAGTCTGCTCCTGGATTGGTGGTTTACCTTGATTGATAAAATGTCGACATATCGACAACTATGATTGGCATCCACCGAGGAGGAGCCATGAACGTTTCAACTCTGCGGCACGGCTTGTTGCGCAGGTGCGCCGGCGCGCTCATTGCAATCGCGCTGACGTCGCTGGCCGTGCCGGGTGCGCGTGCCGAGGTCGGCAGCGTGAACGCGACCATTCAGTACGGTATCGGCTACCTGCCGCTCTACGTCATGCGGCACAACCATCTGTTCGAAAAGCATCTGAAGGCCGCCGGGCTCGACACCAAGGTTGCCTGGACGCAGATCGGCGTCGGCTCGGCGGTCAACGACGCGCTGCTGTCCGGCAGCACGGCGTTCGCCGCGGGCGGGCCGCCCCAACTGCTGACGATGTGGGACCGCACGCACGACAACTTGAAGGTGAAAGGGGTCGCGGCGCTCTCTTCGATGCCGATGTACCTGAATGCCAATACACCGCGCATCAAGTCGATCACGGATTTCGGCAATCAGGACCGCATTGCGATCGCCAGTGCCGGGTCGTCGATCGAGACGCTCGTGCTGCAAATGGCCGCCGCGAAGCAATACGGCGACAAGGATTTCCGTCACTTCGATTCGCTGATGGTGAATCTCGCGCACCCGGACGGCATGGCTGCATTGCTGTCGGGTCATACCGTCACCGCGCAATTCGCGGCGCCACCGTATCAATACGAGGAACTCAAGCAACCGGGTATCCATCGCGTGCTGAATTCGTACGATGTAACCGGCGGGCCCGCGACTTTCCTCTGCGTGTGGTCGACCTCGCGCTTTCACGACGAGAATCCAAAGACCTACAAGGCCTATTACGACGCGCTGGTCGAAGCCGTCGATTTCATCAATGCGCACAAGCGCGAGGCCGCGCAGATTTACGTCGATGACGAGAAAGGCAAGGAAAGCGTGGACGACGTGCTGAAGATGCTCGAATCGCCTGAGGTGCGCATCACGCAAGTGCCGCAGAACATGATGGCGTATGCGAACACGATGGTGCGGCTTGGCACCATCAAGCACACGCCCGCCTCGTGGAAGGACTTCTTTTTCCCGGAGGCATACGCGGCCGGCGGCAGTTGACGAACGAATGAACGAACGCATGGCCTGACGGGATACCCGCCTCTCGTATCGCGATCGATCAAGGAGCTTACATGTCGTTGGCTGAACCCCTGCTTGATGTACGTGGCGTCACGCTGCAATACAAAACGCGGCGCCACATTGTGACTGCCACGTATCGCGTCGATTTTCGCTTGTATCCTGGGGACCGGTTCGTGCTGCTCGGGCCGTCCGGTTGCGGCAAGTCGACCTTGCTCAAAGCGGTGGGCGGCTATATGAGCCCCGTCGAAGGCGAGATCCTGCTCAAGCACAAGCCGGTGCGCAAGCCCGGTGCGGATCGCATGATGGTCTTTCAGGAGTTCGATCAATTATTGCCGTGGAAAACGGTGCTGCAGAACGTCATGTTTCCACTGCTGAACGTGCGACGGATGCGCCGCGACGAAGCGCACCATCATGCGATGCGCTACATCGACAAAGTCGGCCTCGGCAAATTCGCCGACAATTACCCGCACACGCTATCAGGCGGCATGAAGCAGCGCGTGGCGATCGCGCGCGGGATGGCGATGGAGCCCGACATTCTGCTGATGGACGAACCGTTCGCCGCGCTCGATGCGCTCACGCGCCGCAAGATGCAGGACGAACTGCTCGAACTCTGGCAGGACACCCATTTCACGGTGTTGTTCGTCACGCATTCGATTGCCGAGGCAATTCGCGTGGGCAACCGCATCCTGCTGCTTTCGCCGCATCCCGGCCGCGTGAAGGCCGAACTCTCCAGCGCGACGTCGCCCGATGAAGCGGCGGCGCTCGAGGGCCGCATTCATCGGATGCTGTTCGACGAGGATCTGACCGGAGCGCCCGCGCATGTCTGATACTTCCTTGCCACCTTCCTTGCCACCCCAGCGCGCGGATGTGATCGTGGGAAACGATCTGCTGCCGGATTCGGTGAGCGTGGTCGCCAAGCCGTTGTCCCTGTTCGAGCGCGTCTACAACCTCGGGTGGATCCGCAGGCTCGCGATTCTTGTCGCGCTGGCGGCCATCTGGGAAATCTACGGTCGCACGCTGAACAATCCGCTGTTGTTTCCGACTTTCACCGATACGGTGACGACGTTCGCCGGCGCGTTTGTGCAAGGGGAGTTGCCGCGCCGCGCATGGGCATCGTTGCAGGTGCTGTTGATCGGCTATGGCCTGGGCGTCGTGCTCGCGGCGCTGCTCACGGCACTCGCGATTTCGTCGCGCATCGGCACCGATTTTCTCGAGACGATGACGTCGATGCTCAATCCCTTGCCCGCCATCGCGCTGCTGCCGCTTGCGCTGATCTGGTTCGGGCTCGGCAACGGCAGCCTCGTGTTCGTGCTGATCCATTCGGTCACGTGGGCTGTCGCGCTCAATACGCACTCGGGATTTCGCTCGGTCAGCAACACCTTGCGCATGGTCGGGCGCAACTATGGATTGCGCGGGCCGGCTTACGTGATGCGGATTCTGATTCCGGCCGCGTTCGCCAATATCCTGACGGGGTTGAAGGTCGGGTGGGCGTTCGCGTGGCGCACGCTGATTGCCGCTGAGCTGGTGTTCGGTGTGAGCTCCGGCTCGGGCGGGCTCGGGTGGTTCATTTATCAGGCGAAGAACGCGCTCGATATTCCTTCCGTATTCGCGGGGCTGTTCTGCGTGATCCTGATTGGCCTCGTGATCGAGAATCTGGTGTTCGGCACGCTCGAGAAATACACGATCCGGCGCTGGGGCATGCAGTCGTGACGAACCGCCTGGCGTGATCTCGCAGTCTCGCGAGGTTGTCGACAGGGTGCGTGCGCGCCGCCGGTGCGCGGTAGACAATCAGGCAGCGTCGGAGACGCGCGCGCGAGCGCGTCTGGCGGGCGTTTCGGTATGTTCGCGCGCGGCGATTGCCGCAATCGCCGCATCGCGATTGTTATGGGCCAACGCACGGTGCGTCGATTCGGCGAGATCGGCGTTGCCCGCCTTGATCGCATCGATCAGCGTCGCCCAGCTCGCCAGCGATTGCGTGCGGCGCTTCGGAGTCGCCAACCCGAGCCGCGCGTAGCGGCCGATACGCTGGGCGAATCCCGCCAGCATGTCGGCCAGTTGATCGTTGCCCGAGAGGGCGGCGATATCGGCGACGATCAGCGCGCTGGCGCGCGCATACGCATTCGCGTCTTTCTGCGCTGCTTTCAGCCGCGCATAGCTGGCTTCGAGCACGGGCGCATGCGCGGGCACATAACGTTCCGCCGCGCGGCGCGATGCCAGTGCCACGAGCGCGGCACGAATCTCGAACAGATTCATCAGCTCCGGCGTCGACAGCATGGTGACCTGAGCGCCGCGCTGGGGCAGGATTCGCACGAGCGCCCGGCTCTCGAGAATACGCAGCGCATCGCGAATCGTTGCGCGACTGACGTTGAATGTTTCTGCAAGACTGACTTCGCGCAGCCGCTCGCCGGGTGCGAATTTTTCCTCCGTGATCGCAATGCCAATCTGCTCCGCGATCTGGATGGCGAGCGTGCCGGCGAGCGCGGATGGGACAAACGCGGGCGACTGTGAAGAAGCTGGGTCGTAAGAGGGCACGATTGTCAGGGAACTACGTCAGGATTGAGCCGGTAAACTGTCGACATTTGTACGATACGACTGGATTTGATTGTAGCAGTGCATGGGCGGGTTGGCGATTGGAGGACGGGATTCAAAATGGCTTGTTCTGTCACTGGCGGGATGAGGCAAAAGCACCTTAGGTGCGAGTCGCTGCGGCCGTGGTACGCGGCCGCAGCGCCGTCATGATCATGTACAGGCCGCCGCCGATCAATACGCCGAAGAACCAGCCATAGGTATTCCACCAGGCCGGCAGCAGGTTGGTGAAGTTGGGCAGGAAAGTCGAAAACACGCTGCCGACCGCCGCCGCAGTTACCGCATTGACGTTCCACCCGCCCGTGTAGCGGTACTCGCCGTGCTCCTGATAGAGCGCCGCGACGTTGATGTTGCCCTTGGCCACCAGATAGTAGTCCGCAAGGATGATCCCCAGCAGCGGGCCCATCGTGGCGCCGATGGCATTCACGAAGTGCGCGGCGTTACCTTCCCACGGCGCGAACGGGTAGAGCACCAGCGCGATCGCCGCGGCGATATAGCCGCCTATCTTGAAGCTGATCTGCTTGGGGAACACGTTGGAGATGTCAAATGACGCCGAGACGAAATTGGCCACCACGTTGATGCCTAGCGTGGCGACCGCGAAGGTCAGCGCCGCGATGAGCGCCAATACCCAGCTGTCGAACTTGGCGGAGATCTGTTCGGGGTGCAGCAGCACTTCGCCATACACCTTGAAGGCGGCGATGGTCGTGATGCCGGCGACCAGCGAGAACGCGATCAGGTTGACCGGCAGGCCCCACAGATTGCCTTTCCTCACTGCATTGCGGTTCTTGGCGTAGCGCGAGAAGTCGCAGAAGTTCAGGTACAGCGCCGCGAAGTAGGTAATCCAGGTCGCCCCCACGGCCATGAGCGCCCAGAATGAACCGGGCTCGCCGCTGACGCCGGCGTCCCGGGTCTTGTCGAGCAGCACGCCCATTGGAATGCCGTGGCTGAACGAGAAGCCGCCGGCCTTGACGCACAGGCCGATCGCCAGGATCAGCATCGCGACCCACACCGCCGGGCCGGCCCAGTCCTGGAATCTGCGCACCGTCTCCATGCCTTTCTGGATAATGAGCAGTTGCACGGCCCAGATGACCAGGTAGCAGATCACCTCCAGGCCCGAATGGCCGAGGAAGTGTGTGCCCTTGTAGAACTGCATCAGGCTATCGTTTCGGATCAGCAGCGAGACGATCGCGCCCGAAGCCGCCGCAGTCTGCGCTCCGTACCAGAAGCAGGCCACCACGGCGCGCACCAGGGCTGCCAGATTGGCGCCCCACACACCGAAGGAGGCGCGCGCCAGCACCGGGTAGGGCACGCCGGTCTTTTCGCCAGCGAAGCCGATCAGGTTCATCAGCGCGAAGATCACCAGCGAGCTGATTCCCATCGCCAGCACGAAGTTGATAAAGCTGCCGCACAGCAGGAACAGGCTGGCCGCGAGGTAATAGCCCCAGAGGCTGTGCACGTCCGAGGTCCAGACGTTGAAGATGCTGAAGCCGCCCCAGTTGCGCTCCCTGGCGGGCGCGAGATCTTCGTTGTGAAGGCCGGGGGATGGGTTATGGATTTCCATGTGTCATCTCCTCTGGATTCCTGGAACTCGACACCATCGGGCTTTGTGCTGTTGCGGCGCCGTGGGGTGGTCGAGCGCGGATTTAGCCTGGCTAACGAGTGAGGCGGCCGTCGTTCCGGACGCGCCTCCGCCTATTTGTGCATCATCGCCATAACGATAAAGTGAAATGGCAGCACAAGGAGAACGGCGGCGCCCACGCCCACGCACCAGAGAATGATCGTCCATTTCACGTCGTGCAGGAAACCGCGGCGCCGGTTGGTGCGGTCACGTTTCATTCTCTGCTCCTCGCCACAAACGTCATTGTGCTTGATGATCGGGTGAGCGGCTTGACTTTGGCAAGCGTTGCGTGCGCGGCGCGCTGTCGAATACCTCTTTGCGCACTTTTCCGGATGCCGTTTCGAGCACTTCGGACAGGTAGCCCTTGAGGATCTCGACGATCCTGCGCACGCGCACCGGCACCGGGCGCTGCGGACGAATCAGCAGGTTCAGCGCGAGCGCAGGCACTTCGTAATGCGGCAGCAATTGCACGAGCCGGCCGCTCCCGATGGCGTCGCGCGCGGCCGGCGCTTCGAGCACGCCAATGCCCAGGCCGGCCAGCGCCATTTCGTACATCGGCCGCCAATGAGTGGTTTTGATGGACGTCTGGATCGCGATGTTGTCGACAATGTGCGTGCCGTCGGTCAACGGCAACTGGTCTGCGTCGAAGGCGCCCTTGACGCGTATGAAGCTGTGCTTCGCGAGGTCGGCAGGGGTGGCGATGGCGGCGTGACGCTTCAGATAATCGGGCGACGCCACGAGCAATCGTCCGACCTGACCGAGCGGGCAGGCGATGAACGCGCCATCGCCTGGCTGGCCGAGCCGGAATGAAATGTCCACACCTTCGGTCACGAGATCCGCAAGCCGGTCGTTCAGCACGAGCTCGATCGCGAGCTGGGGCCACGTTTCCCGTATGCGCTTGAGGCCTTCGGGCAGGACGGTTTCACCGAAGCAATGCGGCGCGGCAATCCGGATCGTGCCTTTGACGGCCTGATCCTCACTCGACACCTCCGCGACGGCCTCTTCGACAGCGCCAAGCACCGACTTGCTGCGCTCGTGGAAGATGATGCCCTCCGGCGTGCATTGGAATGCGCGGGCGTTGCGCAGCAGCAGTTGGCAGCCCAGATACTTTTCCAGCCTCTCGATGCGTTCGCTCACCGCTGGCTGGCCAATGTCGAGGTCGCGCGCGGCCCCGGAAATGCTGCCGCGCTCCACCACCCGCACATAGATCCGCATGGCTTCCAGCAGATTCACGTTGCGTTCCCGGGCGTGGCGGGCGGGATCGGTGGAATGCGCGGCGGTGCGCGCGGCGGCGAGGTGCGTGGACATATCGGCCCTTCCATTCATCAAGCTTCGGATTCATGCCGTCGCGGGTATTGAAGCGACGCATCGATGATGAAAGGGTAAGGGGACAAACACAGTCGCGGAATGCACAAATCGGGGAGAGCGGAAAGAGTACAGTTCAGCCGCGCTAGATCCGGGCATATGTTTTCAAACTTCGAGAGAAACTCAGCGGCGCATGGCCGTTGACGTGCGCCACAGCCAATGAATGCCGTATCCCGCCTTCATGCATCCGTTTTAGATCGGTGTTCGATCGGTGCCAAAAGGGAAACACAGTGACGTCAATTGCGTATCTACCGCGATATGCAGCACTGGCCTACGATCAACGCGTGCAATGCATTGAAAGCCCGTCGAAAGTATTTCATTGGATCGGCCATTTCCATCTTCGTCCCGCGCATGCGGACGGCTTTATCTGGAGCGAGAGCCATGCTTGGTCTGAAACACACTCTGGTTGCAACACTTGTCTTTGCAGGAACGTATGCCGGCGCGGCGCGCGCCGAACCTCCGCATGCGGTCGTGACTCCGCTGATGACGAAGGCGCTCGACGACTATCCGGGCAAGGAAGCCTTGATGATCAATGTGACCTATCCGCCGGGTTCCATCGACCCCGTTCATCGGCATCATGCGCACGCCTTTATTTATGTCCTGGAGGGGTCGATCGTCATGCAGGTCAAGGGCGGCAAGGAAGTCACGCTGGTGCCTGGACAAACTTTCTATGAAGGCCCGAATGATATTCACGTGGTCGGGCGCAATGCAAGCCAGACCCAGCCTGCGAAGTTCATCGTGTTGCTCTTGAAGGATAAGGGCGCGCCGGTTCTCGTGCCGGAGCAGTGAGCCGCTTCGCACGGCGACTAGCACAAAATGGATTTACCCGCCAACGTTGCTTCTTCCTGCGACGGTATGCACGACACGTCCTGAGCAACAAGGCGGGTTGCAACGCAGCGCTTCGATGCAGGCGCTCCAGCGTCAGTCGACAATGGTTATGACGTTGACGGCCCCTTGACGGGCCATTTTTGCATAGGGGCACAAGCGCTCCGCACTTCGAAGCAGTTCCTCCGCCACGCATCGATCGACGCCCGGCATCCTCACCCGGATGTCGATGACCAGCGCGTAGCCGCCATCCACGGGATCGCGGCCGAACGAAACCTGCGCCTCCACAACCGTATCGTCGATGTCCATCCCGGCACGTTTCGCCAGCAGATTCAGCGCGCCGTGAAAGCATGCTGCAAAGCCAGCGGCGAACAGCTGCTCGGGATTGGTCCCGTTCCCGGGTCCTCCGAACTCCATGGGCAGTCGCAGATTCACTGCCAGATTCCCGTCGTCCGAGTGAGCAACGCCCGATGCGCGGCCGTGTCCCGTTTTGCCACCGGAGACGGTGACGGTAGTCGTGTACAGCGGCTCATAGTCTCGACCCCGATATCTATCGAGGAGGGAAAGCGAAGGGGGTTGCAGTTCTTTGTCAACCATGATGCATTCTCGCAATATAGGGGCACCTCAATTCCAATGGTAGATGAGCGCAGGTGTGCGCGTTAGACCTATAGGGAGACGCGTTGTGTTTCCTGTTTGGCACCAATCCAGGCGCGCTGCCCGCGCGCCGGTCTCAATGCGCGGCCACCGAGGCCCCGCCGCCTTTGCCGGGCCGGGTCAGCCAGATCAGCGGAATGATCACGATGAAGATCACCGAGGAAAGCCAGAAGATGTCGTTCAACCCCAGCATCGCGGCCTGCGTGTTGAGCGAATGCTCAAAGAACGTCACGGCTTGATCGATGCTGCCGCCGAGCGTCGAATGGATGTTCGCGATGGCGCCCGTATAGGCGGGGTTGTTCACGCCCGACTGTTCCGCCAGTCGTGCATGATGCAGGATCGTCCGGTCGTTCCAGCCGGTCGTGATGAGCGAGGTGCCCACGCCGCCCGCGAACACGCGCACGAAGTTGGACAGGCCGGCAGCCGCCGGAATCTTGTCGGGCGGCAGCCCGGACAGGATGATCGCGGTAAGCGGCGTGAAAAAGAGCGCCATGGGAATACCTTGCAGCAGCGTCGGCAGCACCAGGGTATAGGGGTCGACGCTCGTCGTGTACCGCGAACGCATGAAGAACACGGCCGCAAAACCGAGGAACGCCAGCGTGGCGAGCACCCGCGTGTCGGACTTCGGCATGATTTTCGCCATCACGGGCGCGAGCAGCACGGCAAAGATGCCGAGCGGCGCCGTTACCAGACCGGCATCCACCGCACGATAGCCGAGATACCCCTGTATCCACTGCGGCAGGATCACGAGGTTCGAGAAAAACACCGCATACGCGATCGAAATCGCTATCGTGCCGCCGCGGAAATTGCGCACCGCGAAGAGGCGGATATCGACGACCGGATCGCTGTCCGTGAACTCCCAGATCAGGAAGAACAGAAAGCTGACCGCCGCAATAACCGCGAGGGCGCAGATCACGGGCGAGTCGAACCAGTCGAGGTCCTTGCCCTTGTCGAGCATGATCTGCAGTGACGCGACCCATACGATCAGCGACAGCAGGCCGACCTTGTCGATGGGAAGCTTGCGCGCCGGCGATTCACGGTCGCGGTAGATCGCCCAGGTCACGGCAGCGGCGAAGAGGCCCACGGGAATGTTGATGTAGAAGATCCATGACCAGCTATAGCTGTCTGTGATCCAGCCGCCCAGCGCGGGACCCGCGATTGGCCCGACTGTCGCGGTCATCGCCCACAGCGACAGTGCCGTCGAGCTTTTCTCCTTCGGATACGAACCGAGGAGAATGGCTTGCGACAAGGGGATCAGCGGGCCGGCCACCGCGCCTTGCAGCACGCGCGCGGCCAGCAGCACGATCAGATTGGGCGCGATGCCGCACAGCCACGACGAGAACACGAACATCACGATGGCGCCCACGAACAGCCTGATCTGGCCGATGCGCTGCGTGAGCCAGCCGGTCAGGGGAATGGAGACGGCATTGGCCGCGGAGAACAGCGTGATTACCCACGTGCCTTCGTCGACCGATACGCCCAGGTTGCCGGAGATGGTTGGGATGGCAACGTTCGCAATGGACGAATCCAGAACGTTCATGAACGTTGCGAGCGCAACGGCGAGTGTCGCGAGGATCAGCTTGCCGCCGGTGAGCGGCGGCGGATCGAGTCGTGTCGAGGGATTCATGTCACTTCCTGTATGAGGTTTTCGACAGATCCAGCGTGTCGTTCGGTTGCCTGGCGATGTTCTGCCCGATGATCTTCTCGATCTCCGCGTCGGCCTGCGCACCGTAATGGGCGAACACATCGGTCCGATAGGACGTGTTCAGGGCCGCGCCGAGCTGTGCGCCCGCGTTGTCGTGCGTATCCACGTTCACATCCATCGAGAGGCCTACGCGCAGCGGATGCGCTTCGAGTTCCTTCTGATCGAGCCGGATACGCACCGGCAGACGCTGCACGATCTTGATCCAGTTGCCCGTCGCGTTCTGCGCGGGCAAGCTTGCGAACGCGCTGCCCGTGCCGGCGGAGAAGCCGGCGACGCGGCCGTGATACTCGACCTTGCCGCCATAGACATCGGCCGTCAGCGTGACGGGCTGGCCGATGCGCATGGCGCGCAACTGGCTTTCCTTGTAGTTCGCGTCGACCCATACGCCGTCGAGCGGCACGATGGCCATTAGCGGCGTGCCAGGAGCCACGCGCTGGCCGACCTGCACCGAACGCTTCGCGACGTAGCCGGTGACGGGCGCGGGCAGCGTGTTGCGCGCGTACGCGAGATACGCATCGCGCACTTTCGATGCGGCGGCCCGCACGTTCGGGTGCTGTTCGATCGTCGTGCGGTCGGTCAGCGCCCGATTGGCTTCGGCCTGTTGACGCGCGGCGTCGAGCGCGGCCCGTGCGGCCGTCACGGCGTCGCGGGCATGCGCGATATCTTCGGCCGATACCGCGCCTGTGCCGGCGACAGTCTGGCGGCGCAGCAGGTCTTTCTGCGCGCGGGCCAGATCGGACTGCTTTTGCGCGACGTTCGCCGCATAGAAGTCGTTGTTCACGTACAGGCTGCTCACCTGCCGCACGGTTTGTCCCAGCGCTGCTTCCGCGGCGCCAAGCGCGACTTTCGCATCCGCGTTGTCGAGCATGACGACGGGGTCTCCCGCTTTCACGATCTGCGTATCGTCGGCATTCACGGCAACGACAGTGCCCGCCACCTGCGGTGTCAGTTGCACGAGATTGCCGCTGACATAGGCGTCGTCGGTGGACTCGCGGTAACGCGCATACTTCAGGTAATACGCGGTGTATCCCGCTGCGGATATGGCAATGGCCGCGCCGAGCAGCGCGAGCAGCATCTTGCGCCGGTGCGTGTCGGGTTTGCTTGCGGCGGCGTCGGCAGCGGGTGCCGGCGCTGCGTCGCGCAGTGCGCCCGATGCATCCGTCGACTCGCGCTCCACGGTTTCTACTTCGCTCATTTCGATTCTCCTGGCAGATTCGGTGCTGTTCCGTCTAGCGTGAAGCAACGGCAGATGCGGCGGGCACGGCGGCACTCGCGTTGCCTTCGCCGGCGCGCGCTGCCGCGCGCCGATCCGGATTCGACGTATCGACGAATCCGCCGCCAAGCGCGGATGCCAACGCGATCTGCTGGTCGCGGCGGGCCATGTCCAGGTTCGCCACAGCCTGATCGGCGGCAAGCGCGTTGACGTCGGCGTTCAGAACGGTCAGCTGATTCGTGAGACCGGCCTTGTACTGTGTGAGCGCTAGCGTGTTGGCCTGGCGCGCGGCCTCCTGGGCGGTCCGGGCGTCGACAAGCTGCTCGTCGGTCGAACGCACGTTGGCGAGTTGCGTGGCGACTTCGCTGAGTGCGGTCACGAGCGTCTGGTTATAGGCGGCGACGGCATAGTCGAAGTCGGCGTAGCGGCCCTTGAGTTGCGCGCGCAACTCGCCCGCATCGAATATGGGCAAATGAATTGCCGGCCCCACCGATGCCGTGCGGCTTGCCGCCGTCAGGAAACGGCCGAAGCCGAATGCGTCCAGCCCGATCATTGCGCTCAGGTTGATGTCGGGATAGAACTCGGCCTTCGCTTCCTTCACGCCGTGCGTCAGCGCATCGACGCGCCAGCGCGCGGCCACGATATCGGGGCGGCGGCTCACGAGATCGGCGGGCAGGTTATCGGGCAGGCGGACCTCGTCGCCCACGCCTAACGCTGGACGCGTGATGAGCAGGCCCCGATCCGGTCCGGCGCCGAGCAGCGCGGCGATCTGATAGCGCGTCGTGAGAATCTTGCCGTCGAGCGATTTCAACGTGGCGCGGCTCGTCGCCAGATTGGCCTGCGCGGTCTTGCGCTCAACCTCCGTATCCAGACCCGTCGCGATACGGCCCGCCGTGATGCGGTCGATCTGCTCGCGCTGCGTAATCTCGTCTTGCGCGATGTCGCGCAGCGCGTAAAGCTGCGCAAGCTGGTTGTACGCGCGGGCGATCGATGTCGTCAGCGTCAGCGTCACGAATGCCGCGTCGGCCTGGCCTGCCTGAAGCTGCGAGATGGCCACTTTCAGCGCTTCGCGTTTTTTGCCCCACAAGTCCAGATCATAGGAGGCGCTTAGTATTCCCCTGTTCTCCGTCTGCCACGAGCCGCCATAGGGTGGCGGCACGATAGCCGTGCCGGAGAATTGCTGGCGCATGAGCGTATAGCTTGCATCCACGCGCGGCATTGTGCTGGCCTTCGCCGCTTCACTGTATGCCGATGCCGCGGCCACGCGCGCGCGCGCTTCGTCGAGTGTCGGGCTGCGCTCCAATGCTTCGCCGATCAGCGCTTTCAGTTGTGCATCGCCGAACTGGTCGGCCCAACCGGCAGCGGGCCAATGGCCCTGTTCGGCGGGAAGGCTTTGCTGTGTGGCGTACTGCTGGGGCGTAGCGGGTTTCGCATCGCTGTGGATGCCGGCGTAATTCACGCACGCCGGGAGCAACGCTGCGAACATCGCCGACACACCCGTTTTCAGTGCGCGTGCCGCGTGCCGCCTGGTGTTTGACTGAATGTTCATTGCCCGACCTGTTGGATAGCGGAGAAAGAAGACCTTCGTAAAACATCGCGGCCCATTCCGCGCGATCCCGGCAACGGGCAACGCAACCGGAACCGTGATGGTTTCGACAGATGCTGAAGGCAAAACGGGGCCCGCCGAGGCGGTGTTCCCCGGAGAAACGGAAGGCTGCATCACACTGGGTTTATGTTCGTACGGCGTCGGCTAGCGGTAGCCGGGGTTCGGGAGGCGGATCGGCTCGACCGCGATGCCATGCCGCAATGGTAGGTTCCAGATCTCCGTGCCGGAAGATACGCGCCGCAACACTCAACGTTTCCGCGCAGGCACCAATCGGCGAATGCGCGCCAATACCGGTGCGTGCCGGGGATCCGGTAACCCACTATAATCGTCGTGGATTTATTGCATCAGACGGCGAGTGTGTTCCTGTTCCCAACCCATCCGTCCCGACTGCCGGCGCGGACCTTTCCGGGCCGCGATTAGCCGAAATGACTTCCCAACCACATTTGACTTCAGCGAAAAGCGAAAGCGAAGCATCTGTTGTCTATGTCATCGACGATGATGAAAGAATGCGGCTCGCCTTGAGCGAACTGCTGCTCTCGGTCGGCCTGCACGTCGAGAGCTTCGCGTCGTCGCAGGAGTTTCTCGCTTTCCCCAAACATGACAGGCCCAGTTGCCTGATTCTCGACGTCAGGCTGCACGGCGAGAGCGGTCTCGCATTTCAGCAGGAACTTGCAAATAGCAGCCTGCGCATGCCGGTTCTGTTCATGACTGGCCACGGCGACATCGAGATGACGGTCAAGGCGATGAAGGCCGGAGCCCTGGATTTTTTCCCGAAGCCGTTTCGCGATCAGGACATGCTCGATGCCGTCGATCGGGCGCTCAGGCGCGACAGCGAGCGGCTCGAGGCGGAACGCTCGACGGTGGCGCTGCGCGCCGCCTATGCGTCGCTTACGCCCAGGGAAAAAGAGGTGATGGCCTTTGTCGTGAAGGGCCTGATGAACAAGCAGATCGCATCGGCGATGCATTTGAGCGAAATTACCGTGAAGGTCCACCGCGGACAGGCGATGAAGAAAATGTCGGCGCGCTCCATCGTCGATCTCGTCAGAAAGGCGGAAGCCATTGGTGTCGGGCTGGATCGAATGAATTAGCGCCATCCGGTTGCCGCCCCCCGGTACATGGATTTCTATTAGATGTGGTCGAGGCGTGGTGGGGTTAGACTATTTTCTGCAGCCCCCACATTTTCCCTGGCCCTGCAGGAGTCGCCGAGGATGACAACGATGCTTCTTCGACAGCGCCTGGGTCTTGCGATCATGGCACCCGTTCGGCGCGCGATTCGCATATTCGACCGCGCGCGCAGCGCGACACCTTCGCCGCGCGAGAGCGCAGGCCATCTTGCTCGAAGGGGCGGCGCGCCGGTGGAAGCCGACGTCCACGGCAACCTCGTGGCCGCGTTGCGCGAGCGCGAGCGGGCGCTCGCGCAGTTCGTCGACGGGGTCCCGGTCTACCTCTGGCGGCTGGCTCCGGACGGCGAACCGGACTTTCTCAATCAGCGTCTCAAAGATTTTCTCGGTGTGGATATGACGGATGCGCACGAGCCCGGCACCAGCCGGCTGGCGGCCTTCATGGAAACGACCGTCCATCCCGATGATGCGGCCAGGCTGGAGCGGGTGCTCAAGCACTGCCTCGTCACCGGCGAGCGCTTCTCCATGCGATATCGCCTGCGTCGCGCGGACGGCTTGTATCGCTGGATGGAAGGCAGCGCGGAGCCGATGCGCGACGAGAGCGGACGCATCGTCCAGTGGTATGGCCTGTGTCGCGACATCGAGGATCAACTGCACGCCGAAGAGGCGTTGCGCAGTCGTGAGCAGGAGCTTTCGCTGCTCGTGGACATGGTTCCGAGCAACCTCTGGCGCTTGACCCCGGACGGGGAGACCACCCTCGCCAACAAGCACATGTCCGATTTTCTGGGCCTGGACCTGGGGGACAAGAGCCAGCTGGAAACGGTGTTTGACACCATTTTCCACCCGGACGATGTGGAGGAAGTGAGCGATGCGCTTGGCCGCAGTCTCCAGACGGGCGAGCGCTTCTCCATGAAATATCGCCTGCGTCGCGCGGATGGCGCGTATCGCTGGATGTCGGGCCGCGCCGAGCCGATGCGGGACGAGAGCGGACGGATCGTCCAGTGGTACGGTCTTTGTCATGACATAGACGATCAGGTGCACGCCGAGGAGGCGTTGCGGCGCGCCTCCGACAAGCTCGCGCGGGCGACCCAGGCAGCAAGCCTGGCCGAGCTGTCCGCTTCGATCGCTCATGAAGTGAATCAGCCGCTGGCGGCGATCGTCGCTTATTCGCACGCATGTCTGCGCTGGCTGTCGGCGGAGCCTCCGAACGTCGAGCGCGCGAAGATCACCGCAGAGCGGATCACGCGCGACGCCAACTCGGCCGCGGATGTGGTCAGCCGCATCCGCGCCCTGTTCCGTCGCGCGCCAGGTACCCGGTCTCCCGAACACATCAATCGTTTGATCGGTGAGGTGTGCCGGCTGACGGCCGACGAGATCGCGGCGAAGGGCATCCGCGTCAAGACGCACCTCGAACCGGACCTGCCGTTGATCGCGCTGGATCACGTCCAGATGCAGCAGGTGCTGGTGAATCTGATCCGAAACGGAGTCGAGGCCATGGACGCCGTAGCCGGTGATGCGCGCGTGCTGCAGATACGCTCGTGCCGTGACGGTGCCGGGGCGCTGCGTGTCGAAGTGCGCGACGCGGGAAGCGGCTTTACCGATGCAGAGCGCGTCTTCGAGCCTTTTTTCACGACCAAGCAACACGGGATGGGCATGGGGCTCGCCGTTTGCCATTCGATCATCGAATCGCACGGCGGGCGCCTCTGGGCCGCCAACAACGAGACGTGCGGGGCAACCGTTGCCTTCACGCTGCCGTTGACGCCGAGCGAGGCTCCATGAGCACGGACGAAGAGATCGTCTTCGTGGTGGATGACGACGCCAGGATGCGCGAGGCGCTCGGGGAGCTGCTGGAGTCCGCGGGCTGGCGAGCCGAGACGTTCGCCACCGCCGCGGACTATGTCGCGTATGCGAAGCCCGACCTCCCGGCGTGCCTGATCCTCGATGTCGAGCTGCCTGATATCAACGGGCTCGATCTGCAGCGGCAGATCGCGGACGGCGATCATCCGCCGATCGTTTTCATAACGGGACATGGGGATATTTCGTCGTCGGTGCGTGCCATCAAACACGGCGCCATTGATTTTCTGACGAAGCCCTTCAGTGACGCGGACCTCATGGCGGCCATTCGCACGGCCATCGATCAAGACCGGGAAAGGGCCTCGGAGCGGGCCGAGCTCTACGCGTTGAGACAACGTTATCTTGGCTTGACGCCGCGCGAGCGCGATGTGCTGCCGCTTGTGGTGAGCGGTCTGCTCAACAAACAGGCTGCGGCCGAACTAGGCATCAGCGAGGTGACGTTGCAGATCCATAGAAGGAACGTCATGCAGAAAATGGCCGCGGCGTCGCTCGCCGACCTGGTGCGGATAGCCGAAAAGCTGCAGATTCCGGTCACGCATTCGAGGCGTTCAGGAAGTTCGTGAAAATGGTGAACCCCAATTCCCTGGTGGCGATCGTCGATGATGACCTGCGCCTGCTCGAATCGCTCGAGGAGCTGCTCGAGTCGGCGGGCTACGCCGTGCACACGTTTTCGTCGGCCCAGGCCCTGTTCGACAGCAACGCGTCTCCGGAGATCGATTGTCTGATAGCGGACATTGGCATGCCCGGCATTGACGGTTTTGAATTGCAACGCCTGATGCGGGATACGCGCCCCGAACTGCCCGTGATCCTGATCACGGGCCGCCATGAGTTCGCGGAGCTGCCGCAGGCGAAGCACAATCGGTTTTTCCGCAAGCCTTTCGACAGTCAAGCATTGCTCGCGGCGATTGCCGACGCGCTTACCGGACAGGCGGGGGCACGATGAGCGTGAACAATCGGCATATCGGCATATCGGCTCTCGACGGGCCGGCGGTTTCGACGGCCGTTTTATACACGCGGGTCGGCCGGGAGCGCCGCATCGAGCGCCCCGCTGACGCGCCGGTTGACGATCGCGGTCAGGCTCCATGCGCTTGCCGTGATGGCGACGCAGGCACCGGCGAGGCCCTCGTACCCGGCCTCCGCGATGATGCCCCCGGCGAACAAGGGACCGGCCGCGAACCCGGTCAACCAGGCCGAGCCGGCTGTCGCGGCCCAACGCCCGCTGCGGTCGAGTGCAGCGGCGAGGCCGAACAGGTAGGGCATCGAAAAGTAATAGATCACCACTGAGCCGATTAGAGCGACGACATAGACAGCCGGATCGCGCGAGAAACAGAGCGCGAGCACAACAAGCGCGAAACCGGCGAAGAAGCTCGAGATGGGGATTGCCCGCCCCCATCGCACGTTGATAGCGGTGGCGGCCCCTGCGCCAGCGATGCCAACCAGCGTAGCGACGGTCAGCACGTAGCCTACCGTGCTCGTATCGAGGCCCGCGCGCTTGCCCAGGGGGGCGCTGAATGCGTAGATGGCGGACGAGGCGATCAGGTAGAGCCCGATCGCAGCGAGCGTCATGACACCCGGCACAAATGTGGGAGCGGTGGGTGCCGGTGCCCTTGCTGCACCTGCACCACCATTCGCGCGGGCATCCGGAATGAGCAGCAGCAGTGGCGCGAGTGCGAGCGTGACGCCTGCCATGAGCGCGAAGATGCCGCGCTGCGCAAAGGCAGCGGTGAGGTACCCGCCAATCGGGAATAGCGCGATGCTGCCCACTGCCCAGGCAACCTGAAAGTAGCCGTAGACCTTATCGGGGTTTCGGCAACGGGAGGCGACGACGGAGAGCGACACGGCATAAAGCGCGCCCTCGCCGATGCCAGCGAGGCCGCGCAGGAGGGTGAGCAACGGCAGCGAAGCGCTGAAGATCGAAGCACTCTGGGCGAGTAGTGCCAGCGTGATGGCGGCAAGACTGACGCGCCGGTCCGAAAACCGCGGCAGGAGCGGGGCGATGGCGACTGCGGTGACAGCCAGGGTGAAGAGCTCGACGGAGACGACGAGCCCGGCGTCGCGCTCCGAAAGCGAAAAACCGCTCATCAATCCACCGATCATGAAGGGTGACATCTGCGCCACCAGCCCACCGACCACCTGGCCGGCCGTTGCGCCGACCACGAGAGAGGCGGGATCGCGATGCGTCGAAGGATTGAACGGAGGGGTAGTCATGTTCGGGCTGCAGTCCCTTGCTTGCGGCGGGTTTCTCGCTGCGGACCTCATGTGCTTTCATGACCGCACGTGGACCGTCGATATTCGCATGACGTTGAGCGCCGCATTCGGCGTATGAATGGCCCGATGCCTGGTGCCGGGATGCGAGAGGCTCACGCGGCGAGGGCGCGACAGCGGCGATCGTATCACCGGATGGTGCGTTGCGTCGATTGAGCTTCGCCGCGTCCTGCATCGCGGCCATTCCGGTGGATTGCCACGATTTCCGGCGCAGCGCCGGCCGCCGCTGGCGGGTGCTCTGGTTTTGCGGATTATACGTTCGTATAAGCGTTCGACGCTTAGGTAGGGGTGGTGCCACGCGTCCGTAGAATGGTTTTGAAAGACTCATGCGCCTACTCTTGTCCTATGGCCGGTGCGATCGCGCACTGCGTTCGCAGCACACTCTGTCGTGCGACGTCCAGTTATCGAGGGCAAGGGCTATTGGCCGCCGAGCGGCATCGCATTTGCCTGCGATAACCGTCGCAATGCAATGGTGGGAGCCATCAATGGATCAGCCGGATTCATCGCAGCGCGGTTTTTGCGTTGGCCTGCCAAATGGCACCGACGCGTTGTCCACCTGTTTCGCAACGAGCTATGCCGGGATCATCGCGTTCATGGCGGTTGCCACCGAGGGAAGCTTCGTCAAAGCCGGGGAACGGCTGGGGATCGGACGCTCCGCGGTCTGCAGAAATGTCCAGAAGCTCGAAACGCAGCTCAGTACGCGCCTGTTTCTCCGCACCACGAGAGCAACGAACCTGACGCGAGAGGGGGAGCGGTTCTTCGAGAACTGCAACCAGGGCGTGGCCCATATCGCCGAGGCGATGAACGACATGCTGGACCTCCGGCACGGCCCACCGAGCGGCCTGCTTCGAGTCCGCTCGACGGTTGGATTTGGACGGAGAGTGGTTGCGCCGCTGCTGTTCAGGTTCGCAGAGGCTTATCCCGAGATCTCGGTTGACCTGCTTCTGGATGACAAGCCAGCGGGCTTCGCCGCGGAACAGATTGACGTTACGTTTCGCGACGGCCGCATCGAGGACTCCAGCATCGTCGCGAAACAGCTGATTCCGATGCAGATGGTGCTTTGCGCGTCTCCGGCCTACGCCCAGCGACGCGGCATACCCACGACGCTCGACGAGCTGCGTCAGCACGACTGCATCAACCTGAGATTCTCAAACGGTCGCGTGCACGAGTGGGAGTTCAAGGTCGATGGTCATTTGAGAAAGTATTTGCCGACTGCGAGATTGACTCTGAATGACGCGGACCTCGTATTGAAGGCGGTTCTGGAGGGTCGTGGCATTGCACAAATGCCGGCATATCTCGTGTGCGATTACATTGCGCGCAACGAACTCGTCGTGGCATTGAGGCGGCATGCGCCGGACGACGGCGGCCACTATATCTGCTATCTCTGCCGACAGCATTTGCCGTCGCGCATCCGCGTGTTCGTGGATTTCATGACCGAGAAAATCCGCGCGCTCGATTTGAACTATCTGAGCGGATTCAACGCGGGCCATACCGCGACTCCGGCAAGCGGGGCGGCGGCGTAAACCGGGTTTCGCGGCGTTGCACCGCGAGGGGCTATTGGTGCAATTCCGGAAACGCTGAGAGTCCGTCGACGTGTCTAGCGACATGTGATTCCCGTGCGTACCATGTCATCTGTTGGCACCTGAATGAATCCGGTGCCCAACGTTTCCGATTACACGCCTGTTGATTGAATTATCTGGAGGGGTAACCCATGAAAATTGTCGTCATCGGTGGCACTGGCCTGATCGGTTCGAAGACCGTTGCAATTTTGCGCCAGGGTGGCCACGAAGTCGTTCCCGCCTCGCCCAAAGGTGGTGTTAACAGCGTCACCGGCGAGGGTCTCAAGGAAGTCATGGCTGGTGCGAACGTGGTGATCGACCTTGCCAATTCCCCTTCGTTTGAAGACCGGGCGGTGCTGGAATTCTTCGAAGCGTCCACGCGCAATCTGCTCGCGGCGGAAGCCGCTGCCGGCGTCCAGCACCACGTCGCGCTATCTATCGTCGGAATCGAGCGCACGCCCGAAAACGGCTATTTCCGCGCCAAAGTCGCTCAGGAAAAACTGATCGCAGCGCAGGCCTCGAATGTTCCCTATACCATCATCCGCTCGACCCAGTTCATGGAATTCCTCGGCGGCATTGCCGCTTCGAGCGCGGACGGAAACGTTGTCAGGCTGTCTCCCGGCCTGTTCCAGCCCATCGCGGCGGACGACGTTGCCGCCGCCGTTGCCGACGTGGCGCTCGCGGCACCGCGAAATGGCATTGTCGAAATCGCGGGCCCGGAACGCGCACCGTTCGACGAGATCGTCGCACGTTATCTGAAGGCGACAAACGACCCGCGTGAGGTTGTCCGTGACCCGGCGGCCCGCTACTTCGGCGGCCTGGTCGAGGAGCATTCGCTCGTGCCGTTGGGCGAGGCGCGTCTCGGCCATATTGGTCTCGACGCGTGGCTGCGGAACTCGCAGGTGAGAGCCTGACGCCGTTTCCATAAAAGTCGCTCGCTATCATCGAGAGATCGTCCGGAAATTTAATTTGTATAACGAATCAAATGAGGACCGATTTGTGAAAGAAGAAGAGATCCGCGAGAACGCGTTTGCGATGCCGGTGCTCAATCCGGCATACCCCCGCCCGCCATTTCGCTTCATCAACCGGGAGTACTTCATCGTTTCATACGAGACGGACGTGGACGCGCTCAAGGCGGTCGTTCCGGAGCCCCTGACGGTGGATAACGCGATCGTCCATTACGAGTTCATCCGCATGCCCGATTCGTCGGGGTTCGGCGACTACACGGAGAGCGGCCAGGTGATCTCCGTCCTCGATGAGGACGGCAACCGCGCGAATTTCACGCATGCCATGTATCTGGACGATGAAGGCCCGATCGCGGGCGGCCGGGAAATCTGGGGATTTCCGAAGAAGCTGGCATCGCCGCGGCTGTGCGTCGATGGCAAGGATACGTTGCTCGGCACGCTCGACTACGGGACGCAGCGCATTGCCACCGGAACGATGGGCTACAAGTACCGGCCGATCAACACGTCGGTGGAACGTCGCAAGCTCGCCGACACCCCCAACTATCTGCTCAAGGTCATCCCGCACGTTGACGGGTCCGCACGCATTTGCGAGCTGGTGCGGTTTTTCCTGCGCGATGTCGAGGTCATTGGCGCGTGGGAAGGGCCGGCAGCGCTCGAACTGCATCCGCACGCACTCGCATCGGTTGCCGATCTGCCTGTTCGCAAGGTAATCGGCGCGCGTCACCTCATTGCAAATCTGACGCTCGATGTCGGCGAAGTGGCTTATGACTACCTCGCGCCCGCCGAGCCGGTGAAGCTCGCGATCAATCAGTAAGCACACAAAGGAACCTGTATGGCTTTGACGGACAAGGTCGCGCTTGTTACGGGCGCAGCAAGCGGCATTGGTGAGCAGTCCGCGCGCAAGCTGGCGGCAGACGGAGCAACCGTCGTGATTGCGGATCTGAATCTCGCGAATGCTGAAAATGTCGCCGAAGATATCGTTGCGAATGGCGGAAAGGCCATCGCCGTTGCCATGGACGTCACCAGCGAGGAAGCGGTCAATGCGGGCGTTGCCGAAACGGTGAGCCGATTGGGCGCCCTCGATGTGCTCGTGTCGAACGCGGGCATTCAGATCGTGAACCGGATCGAGGACTACGCATTTGCGGACTGGAAGAAGATGCTGGCGATTCATCTCGACGGTGCGTTCCTCACCACCAAAGCTGCCATCAGGCACATGTACGCGAGCGGCACGGGCGGTGCGGTGATCTACATGGGGTCGGTCCATTCTCACGAGGCTTCGCAGCTCAAATCGGCCTATGTGACGGCAAAGCACGGACTTCTCGGGCTGGCTCGCGTTGTTGCGAAGGAAGGCGGCCCGCGTGGCGTGCGCGCGAATGTCGTATGCCCGGGGTTCGTCAGGACGCCGCTGGTCGACAGGCAGATTCCCGAGCAGGCAAAGGCGCTTGGAATCTCCGAGGCGCAGGTCGTTCACGACGTGATGCTCAGAGAGACGGTGGACGGCGAATTCACTTCGCTCGCCGATGTCGCCAATACGGTTGCATTCCTCGCTGGTTTCGAGTCGAACGCGCTTACCGGACAATCCATCGTGGTTAGCCACGGTTGGTACATGCAGTAAGGAGACGACCATGCAGCCGAGCCAGCGTAACAAACTGCAACAGCCCAACCGCGTGACGCTTCCTTCCTATGACGAAATCGGACTCGTGCTCCAGGGGGGCGGGGCGCTCGGCGCCTATCAGGCCGGCGTATATGAAGGTCTGGCCGAGGTTGGCGTCGAACCGACCCGGATATCGGGAATATCCATAGGTGCCCTGAATACGGCGATTATCGCTGGCAACGCGCCGGCGGATCGCGTGGAGGCGCTGCGTGGATTCTGGAATACCATCAGTCAAAAGTCGGATGTGCTTTCGCAGATCGGCGCGCGCATTCCGGCGTGGCCGGGGCTCGAAGACGCGATGCGCAGGTGGTCGGGCGCATGGGCCGCGACGCGCACACTGCTGGAAGGGCAACAGGGATTCTTTTCCCCGCGCATGGACGCGCCTTTTGCCGGAATCAACAGGAAACGTCCAGATCAGGTCAGCTATTACGATACCTCCGCACTGCGCAAAACGCTTTTGAAATACGCAGACTTCAGACGTGTCAACGACGGGAACATTCATGTGTCCGTCGGGGCCGTCAATGTGCGAACCGGCAATCTCGTTTACTTCGACAATTCGACTACGCGCCTCGCGCCGGAGCATTTCATCGCATCCGGCGCGCTGCCTCCTGGATTTCCGGCCATTGAGATCGATGGCGAATTCTACTGGGACGGTGGGCTGGTTTCCAACACGCCACTCACCGAGATTGTCAGAGAATGCCAGCATAAGAACACGCTTGTCTTCCAGGTTGATCTGTGGAGCTCGCGGGGCAAACTGCCGGGCAATTTCCTGGACATCAGCGAGCGCACCAAGGATATTCAGTATTCGAGCCGGACCCGAGCGATCACCGCGTTCATGTCGCAGAACCAGAAATACGCGCAGATGATCAAAGCGCTGCTCGAGCACATTCCGGAAGAGGTGCGGTTTGCCCATCCGCTGCTCAGGGAGGCACAGAAGACAGCGGATGGCAGTGCGGTGAATGTCGTGCATCTGATCTACAAGAACAAGTCGTTCGAGGGGCACTACAAGGACTATGAATTCAGCGAAAGCACGATGCGCGAGCATTGGGCCAGCGGTCTCGAGGACATCCGCCGCTCGTTCGGGCACCCCGAATGGTTCGAAATACCCAGTCGTGAAATCGGCTTTGTCACACGGGATGTGCACCGCTTCCGGCCGGAGGTCGATGAATCCGCCGGTCCGCTCAGGCAGGTTTTACCGCACCCAAAACGCGCGCGGGAGGGCAAGCTGTCCGGCGCGAAGTAGCGCTTGCCGGATGCCGCCGTGGGTAGATCTATTCTGGCTGGCGCTCAAGAAGTGAAGCTGGCATGCGGGGCTCACCTGCATCGTGGCGCGCCATCGCTGGGTGGTACGGCTGAGCCTGAACGACCGCTTCATCGACAACCGGATTGAGACTGCGAGTGAACGAAGCTTTCGATCGATATGGGCAACGCAGAAGGGGGGAACCATGCTGTCGCATGAACTGATCGCGCGATACGGGGTGTGGGTCGTGTTCCTGAATGTGCTCGGCGCTTCGCTCGGCTTGCCGCTGCCCGCCATACCGACATTGATCACAGTGGGTGCAAGCCTGGCTCTTGCAACCAGCGGTTCGTCGTCCGCTCTGGCGCATTTCGGACTGACCCTGGGCGTCGCCGTCATTGGCGGAGTGATGGGCGACCTCGTCTGGTTCGGGGGCGGCAAGCGTTATGGCGAACGTACGCTCCACACCGTATGCAAACTCTCGCTGTCGCGGGAAACGTGCGTCAGGCAGACGGAACGCTTTTTCGGGCGTTGGGGTGTCCGCGTGCTGATCATCGCGCGGTTCGTGCCTGGCCTGTCGCTCGTTGCGGTGCCGCTGTGCGGCGCGATGGCGGTCAAGTTGCGTTCGTTCGTCGCGCACGACTGCGTGGGCGTGACACTGTGGGCATCTGTTGGACTGGCGCTTGGCGCACTATTCGCGTCGCAGATCGATGTGATATTCGGGCTCATTTCTCACTTCGGCTGGCAGGCGTTCACCGTGGCCGGTATCGCGCTCGCAGGCTATATGGCATATCGATATTGCCGGCGAATCCTGTTTGCCAAGGCGCTCGAGAAAGCCCGGATCAGCGTGGGCGAGTTGCGTGCACTGCTCGCGAACAATCCACGTCCAGTCGTCTTCGACATTCGTTCCCCCGAGCGGCGCGTGCTCGACCCGTTTGTCATCCCGGGCGCTGTATTTGCCGACGAGAGGAAACTGCAGGGGATCGTGGAGCGCTATGGCGCGAACCGGGCGATGGTCATTTATTGCTCGTGTCCCAATGAGGTATCTGCTGCGTGGATGGCGAAGCGCCTGCGGCTAGCCGGCGTCAAGCTCGCCTTGCCGCTCGCGGGCGGAATCGAGGCGTGGCGGATGGCCGGCTTCGAGGTCGATCCGATGGTGGCGGCGAACGACGTCGTGCTCAGCGTGGAAAAGCGGAAATTTGTGGAGCTCTGATTCAGGCTGTTCTTTCGAAGCCCCGGCGCGGTGCACGACGGGCGCCTCAGCCGCGGCGGTCCTTGCATGGACGAACAGCCAGCCGAAGCTGGCGGCGCCGTGCGCGCACCCGTGCTTGCGCTGGGTTAGTCACCGCCATTCCAGGCAGCCCGGCTGCCCGATCGTCATGCATCTGGGAAAATCGTACAAATTCTCTGAGTTCCTGATCTGGACCAGAAGGCAGATATACGGCCTGCTTCTTTGGGGGAGCGTGCCGGTCATTCTCTATAAATTTCTCGGCCTTACCTGGTTATCCGTGCCGATGCCGGTTGTTGCACTGCTGGGAACCGCCACTTCGTTCATTGTCGGCTTCAAGAATGTCCAGACCTACAACCGCGCGATGGCGGCACTAGACGTCTGGACCGCCATTCTGAGCGCCAGCCGTATCTGGGGAGTCATAGCAAGAGATTTTCCCGAAGACCCCATGCACTCGAAAGAACTGATCTACCGGCATCTCGCATGGTTGACGGCGCTCCGTTACGAGCTCCGGAAGCCACGTGTCTGGGAAAGCATGAACCAGTCGTTCAATATCGAATATCAACGCTTCTATCGTGTCCCCGAGCATGAAATTGCGATTGAGGAGTTGTTGCCGGGATATCTGCCCGAGGCGGAGCTTGCGCAGGTCATGTCAATTGAAACCCGGGCCACGAAAATAATCAGCCTGCAAAGTGCGGCGATTCGCAGGTTTCTTGTATCCGGGCAGATCAGCAGTACCTTTTACATGGAAATGGAAAGGACGATTCGGGATTTGATCGAGCAGCAGGCCAAAGCCGAGCGCCTCAAGAATTTCCCTTACCCTCGCCAGTACGCCACGGTGAATACGCTGTTCGTGCGGTTCTTTTGCCTGTTCTTTCCGTTTGGTCTGCTTCAGGAGTTCAACAAGCTTGACAATGGAGTCACAGGGTTCATGCATGGCAACATGATCTGGCTCGTCGTGCCCTTCAGCGTCATGGTTTCGTGGATGTACGCCTCGCTCGAACAGGTCGGCTGCAGCACGGAGAACCCGTTTGAGGGCGGCGCCAACGATGTGCCGATTTCCATGCTCTGTCGTACCGTCGAGCGAGACCTGAAGGAGATCCTTGGTGAAGGCGACGTGCTTTCCATGCCGGTGCCCGAGTGCCACGTCGTTCTTTAGAGGCGGCCCTTCCTGCGTTCCCATCCAGTGAACATTCATACGATTGTCATGCCGATGAGGCCGGCGTGTCAGGTGAAAGTCGACGGCGCCTGTCACAAAACCCATGGGTGGAACGTCTTATATGCGGGAAGCGGCCTACTTTCCGGTATTCGTTTGATGCCTGCGTGCCGCGAGCCGAACGGAACTCTCTTTAGCGTACTTTTATGTCGACCAGCAAAATATGCGCACGATCCGGTGCGAGCGATGACTCGCTCGCGCACAGTTTCGCTACCAGCTATGCGGGTGTAATCGCATTTCTCGCGGTTGTGAGCGAAGGCAGTTTCGCCAGGGCGGGTGATCGCCTTGGAATAGGGCGGTCCGCGGTAAGCCGCAATGTACAGAAACTGGAGGCGCATCTCGATGCGAGGCTGTTTTTGCGGACCACGAGAAGCACCACCCTGACACGCGAGGGCGAGCTCTTCTATGAAAATTGCCATCCAGGCGTGGAAAAAATCGTGCAGGCTCTCGACGACATGCGCGAACTCCGCAATGGTCCGCCCAGGGGGAAATTGCGTATCTGCTCGACATCGGGATTTGGCCGTAAAATTGTTGCGCCGCTACTCGCGCATTTCCACGCCGCCTATCCGGACATCGATATCGACTTCTTGCTCAAGGATACGCCCGCCGACTTCACATCGGACCGTGTCGACGTGGCATTCCGTGATGGCCGCATGGACGACAGTCAGGTTGTCGCGAAGGAACTCATACCCATGCGGCTCCTTATTTGCGCGTCGCCGGCGTACGCAAGCGCTCACGGCTTGCCGCGCACGATCGAGGATCTCGAACACCATCGCTGCATCAATTTGCGGACAGCTTCCGGCCGTGTTGCGGAGTGGGAGTTCAAGGTGGGCGGCGTGAGCCGGAAGACGGTTCCCAGAGCCTCACGGATATTCAACGACCCAGACCTTGCCTTGCAGGCAGTGCTTGGCGCGGAGGGCATTGCGCAGGTTGCCGCATATCAGGTGAGTCAACTGTTACGCACAGGGCGTCTCGAGACGTGTCTTGACCGGTATGCTCCGGATGATCGCGGGCACTACGCCTGCTACCTTAGCCGCAAGCATTTGCCCGCGAGAATTCGTGTTTTTATCGACTTCATGACCGAGCGAATCAGAGCGCTCGATTTGCTCGGCCCGGCTCACCTCCCGTTGCCTGCCGTCGATAGTTGCGGCTCGGGCAACGCGATGATCCCGCCCGGGACGCTTTCACGATATCGATCGCTGGCCCAGGAGGCGTAATCGCGGTGTTCACAAGATCACCCGTTGGCGCATGCCGCCGCAATGCGCGCCAGCTTGTCGGGGTTGCGCTGCAAGAGGATGCGAATGATGCGCTCGCCGTCGGTTTCGAACGACTGCGCAGATTCGAGTTCGCCACCGATAAAACGCAGCAGCGACCACTGACCATTGAGCTCCACGAGCTTGACACGGAGTTCGCTGCCGTGGCGCAGGTACGACGCGTAGAAAAGCTGAGCGATGCGCCGGCCGCCGAGCATCGGCTTTGGGACGCTCGCGACCTTGCCGCCGCCGTCGCCGAGCAGCGTTGCGTCTTCGGCGAGCAATGCGTTGATGGCGGGGAAGTCGCCATGCGCCAGTGCCTGCACGAACGCTCGCAGCAAACGAAGATGCGTCTCGCGCGAGACCTCATAACGCGGGCGCTCTTCGCGTAGTTGCGCTTTTGCGCGGCTGACCAGTTGCCGGCAGGCTGCCTGCGTCTTGCCGATGGCCTCGGCGACTTCGTGATAGTCCGCGTCGAAGACCTCACGCAGCAGGAAAGCCGCTCTCGCTTCCGGCGCGAGCCGCTCGAGTAGCATCAGAAATGCCACGGAAACGTCGTCGGCGCGCTCGGCGGCTTCCTCGGGCGTAGCCGCTGGGTCCGCCATTTGCGGCTCGGGCAGCCAGATGCCCGTGTAGTGTTCGCGCTGAATCTTCGCGGCGCGCAGACGGTCGATGGACATCCGCGTTGTCACCGCGACGAGCCAGGCTTCTGCGTTATCGATGCTTTCGCGAGCGGCCGCATGCCAACGCAGCCAGACCTCCTGGACGATGTCCTCTGCTTCGGCCACGGATCCCAGCATTCGATAGGCGATCTTCTGCAGCCGGGGGCGGAGCCCGTTAAAGATGAGCGCGTCGTCCATGAGCCGAACTTCCTCTTGTGTCTGAAGCCATGATCTATTCCCGACCGGGACGTTGTCGGTGGCATCTTGCCACGAATGAAAGCGCGCTCGAGCTTCCCGGCCGCGCAATGCAGGGAAAGGATCGCGTAAGGTGCGCGCATTGGGGCGCTGCCCCACGCGCCGTCGTCGTGTCACCGGGCGTGCCCCGTCTTCCTCGTCCGGGCGGACTAAAAGCGCGCAAACCCCAGGCGAGGCTTTGGCAAACCCGCTGCGAATACCATTAATTCACGCCGTTCCGGCGATGCATTGCGGTTTGCGCCATCTGCCCCTTGCCTCGCGCGTCTCACGCCGTGATTTATGCGGCGATTTATTTATGTTTTTTTTAACGGCGGGCGAAGGTAGGCTCCATGCCATTGACTACCAAAAGGGGCACATCATGTCCGGAGCGCAAGCGTCCCGCGCACCGTCGGCCAAATCGCTCAAGATCGACGCAATCCGGTTCATGGCGGCGCTCTGGGTGATGCTCTACCACTTCGGCCCGCCGCCGTTCAAGGCGTTCTTTCCGGCCTCGCTGGCGGGCGTGGGCGGCGCGCTGTGGTCCGGTTCCGTGCTGCTGTTCGCGGGACCGGCCGCCGTGATCGTTTTTTTCGTCATTTCCGGTTATTGCATTCACAACGCATATCACCGCGACGCCACGCTGCGGCCCATTAATTATTTCGCATCGCGCTATGTGCGCATTGGCTTGCCGCTCGCCGTCGTCGCGCTGCTTTGCCAGCCGCTCGGCAATGCGGGCAATCTGCTGGAATCGGTGCTCTGGTCCCTTTACTGCGAGATCGCTTATTACACGATCTATCCGCTGCTGCGCAGCCGCTTTCGCTATGTGGGCGAAATGATCGTTGGCGTGGCGCTCGCCGCCGCCGTGATGGTCTGGTATCGGCACACGCACACGCAGCTCGTGTGCGCGCATTGCGTCTACGAAAACTATGGCGTGGCCGGCACTGCGTTCCTGTATCTGCCGGGCTGGCTGCTCGGCTGTCTCATCGCCGAGATGCATCGCACCGCCATCGACGGGCGTTCGAGCTTTCGCGCCTCGGCGCTCACGGCGGCCATCGCGCGTTGCATCGGCGCCGTGTCGGGCTGGCTCGCGCATCATCTGGCCGCCGCGCGCATGGTGATCGTGGCCGCGGGGTCGCTCACGTTCCTGCTTGCGTCCACCTCGCACATCAAGCCAGCCTTCCTGCCGTTCATCGGGCCGGATATCACGCTGCCGGTGTTCCAGTTCGTCGTGGCCGGCTGGATCGCGGCGGAAACGGCCACCCAGGGCCGCAGCGCGTTCTGGCGCTATGCCGGCGCGCTCGGCGCGTGGTCGTACAGCCTCTATCTGTGCCACAAGCTCGCGCTCGCCATTCTCGGCGAGACCGGCTATCCGCCCGGGCAGACACTCGCCTGGCTCGCGACGGTGGCCGTTGCGATTGCAACGAGCTACGCGTTCTACTGCGCCGTCGAGCGGCCTTCGCACCGCCTCGCGCACCGCTTGCGCAAGTTCGTCGCGAAGGTGCCGACGAACTCTGCGGTCGATTGAGTTTCGTTCAGAGTGTGAACGAAGCTTTCGGGACGAGCGGCTTCAGTCCTTGCCCCAGCGCCAGCGGGGCGGCTCGCCCTTGAGCCAGCACACGGCGACGAGAACGAAGCTGTACAGCACGATGAGCGCGATGAAGGCCGCGCGATGATGGTCGGGCGGAGCGAAGCGCACGGTTGCGCCGATCAGCGCGAAGTAGACGAGCAGGACCGCCCATCCTTGCCAGCGGGTTGGCAAGCCCCAGCCCCAGCCGTAGCGTTTGGCCCGAAACCAGTATTCAGGTGTGGGTGACATGGCGTGATCTCCTGTTGCGCCTGCCCTTTGAGCGTGCCGCGCACGGTCAATGTGCATGCGCTCATTGTCCCCGATGGAGGCCAATGCGGCGAGTGTTTGCCGTGCGCGGGCCCGGCCACGATCTATCATGCGGGAATCGCCATCACTGCCTGTGCCCGCCATGCGTATCGCCCCTTTGCCGCCTCTTCCGTGTCTGGTCGCATTCGAAGCCGCCGTGCGGCACATGAGCTTTACGCGCGCGGCCAGCGAACTGCACCTGACGCAAAGCGCGATTAGCCGGCAAATCCAGCAGCTCGAGGAATTTCTCGGGCGCTCGCTGTTCGTGCGCGAACATCGTTCGCTGCGCCTCACGATCGCGGGCGAGCAGTATGCGGCACAGGTCCAGCGGCTGCTCGCGCAGTGCGCCGAAGCCACGCTCGACGTCATGAAGCAGCACGGCAATCTCGAGCTGACCGTGGCGTGCTCGTCGGGCGTGGCGGTGCTCTGGCTCACGCCGCGGCTTCCGGCCTTTCGCGCGGCATGGCCGAACATCAAGCTGCGCCTGATCGTGCGCGACGGCCTTGCCTCGATGTCGCCAGCGGAGTTCGACGTGGGCATCTATTACGTGCGCCAGCAGGTGCCCGCGTCCTATGCCGCGCGCCGGCTCTTTCACGAAGAGGTCTTTCCCGTCTGCTCGCCCGCGTACCTGGCGGGCCGCGCGCTCGATGCGGGCGACCTTGCGAACGAGACGCTGCTGCTTCTCGAAGACGGGCAGCGCCAGTGGATGTCGTGGCCCGAATGGCTCGGCCTGAACGGCGTGGACATGCCCAAGTCCCCGCGCAGCATCACCATCAACCACTACCCGCAAATCGTGCAGATGGCGATACTCGGCCAGGGCATCGGGCTCGGGTGGCGCTACATGATTGACGCGTGCCTGAACGAAGGCCTGCTCGTGCGCGTCACGCCTTCGACGGCCAGCCACGGCGGCGGCTACTACGTGCTCTCGCCCAACGATCGCGCGGAAAGCCAGGCGGCGCGCATCTTCACGCGCTGGCTGTTCGAGCAGGCCCAGGCGCAAATGCCGGCGTAGAACCTGGTCAGGGTGCCCGGCCAACACGCCCGGCCGGCGCGCGACGCAAACGCATCACACCCGCGCATCACGCAAAGCGCTTCGCATGCGCGCAGCGCATGCATGCATGCGAATCTTTCGTTTCAGAAACAAGCGGGATTGTCCTTAGCATGTCGATCATGCGGGCAAGCCCCGGCTTCGATCAGAAAAGGAGGAGACGATGCAAGGAACGCTTTCGCAGCGCGCAGTGCCTTCTACTCACGTGGCCGCGCGGCAGCGCCGCCGCGCCGTTATCGCAACGGTGCTGGGCAACGGCCTCGAATGGTTCGACTTTACTGTCTACAGCTTCTTCGCCGTGATCATCGCGAAGCTGTTCTTTCCCACCGGCAATGAACTGAGCTCCGTGCTGCTTACGGTGGCGACGTTCGGCGTGGGCTTCGTCATGCGCCCCGTGGGCGGCATCGTGCTGGGCGTGTACGCCGACAAGGTTGGCCGCAAAGCCGCGCTTTCGCTCACCATCCTGCTGATGGCATGCGGCACGGCAATCATCGGGCTCGCGCCCACTTACGAGCAGGCGGGCATTGCGGCGCCGCTTCTGATTGTCGTCGCGCGGCTGCTGCAGGGCTTTTCCGCGGGCGGCGAAATGGGCGGCGCCACGGCGTTTCTCACCGAGTACGCGCCGCCCGAAAAGCGCGCGTACTACTCGAGCTGGATTCAGTCGAGCATCGGCTTCGCGGTGTTGCTGGGCGCGGCCACCGGCACCTTCGTCACCACCTCGCTCGATACTCAGGCGCTCTATGGCTGGGGCTGGCGCGTGCCGTTCCTGCTCGGCATCCTGGTCGGGCCAGTGGGCTATTTCATCCGCAGCCAGATGGACGAAACGCCCGCGTTCAGCGCCATGGAGGAGCAGGGCAAGGAGAACTCGCCGCTCAAGGAAGTGCTTTCGAGCTTCCCGCGCGAGACCTTCGCGAGCTTTTCGATGGTCATTCTCTGGACCGTCTGCACCTATGTGCTGCTCTTCTACATGCCGACCTATTCGGTGCGCACGCTGCATCTGCCGCAATCGACCGGCTTTTTCGCCGGCATGGTGGGCGGCCTCATGATCATGTGCTGCTCGCCCGTGGTCGGCAAGCTCGCCGACATCTGGGGCCGTCGCGTGTTTCTCTGCGGCGCCGCATTCGCCATCCTGGTGCTCGCGTGGCCCATGTTCGCGTGGATCAACCGGGCGCCCGGACTGATGTCGATGCTCGTGTTCCAGACCGTATTCGGTGTGTTGATTGCCGCCTATACTGGACCGATCCTGGCGGCCTTCGCCGAACTCTTCCCCACCCGCGTGCTCTCGACGGGGCTTTCGGTGGCCTACAATTTTGCGGTCACGATCTTCGGCGGCTTTGCGCCATTCCTGATCACGTGGCTGATTGCCCGTACGGGCAGCAACATGGCGCCCGCGTTCTACGTGATCGCCGCCGCGGCGATTAGCCTGGTTGGCACGTTCTTCGTCAAGGACGTGCGGCACGGCGCACGCAGCCGCGAACAGCATGCCGGCGCAGCCATTCAATAAGGAGGACGAATATGTCAATCACGGTAATTCATGGCGGCAACGTGCTCGACCTCGTGCAAGGGGTGTTGCTCGAACAGCATCATGTGGTCATCGAGGGCGAGCGCATTGTCGAGGTCACCAACCGCGCGGTCGACCGTCCCGGCGCACGCGTGATCGACGCGCGCGGCACGACCGTGATGCCGGGCTTCATCGACTGTCACGTGCACGTGCTCGCCTCCAACGCGAATCTGGGCACCAACGCGGGACAGCCGAACATTCTCGCGGCCATTCGCGCGCTGCCGATCATGCAGGCCATGCTCTCGCGCGGCTTCACGAGCGTGCGCGACGCGGGCGGCGCCGACTGGGCGCTGATGCAGGCCGTGGAAACGGGCCTCGTGCCGGGGCCGCGTATTTTCCCGTCCGGCAAGGCGCTCTCGCAGACGGGCGGCCACGGCGACTTCCGCCCCCGCGGCGACCTGCTCGAGCCGTGTTCGTGCTGCTTCCGCACGGGTGCGATTGCACGCGTGGCGGATGGCGTGGATGCCGTGCGCCTCGCCGTGCGCGAAGAGATCCAGAAGGGCGCCACGCAGATCAAGATCATGGCCTCGGGCGGCGTGGCCTCGCCGGTCGATCCCATCTCCAATACGCAGTACTCCGAGGACGAGATCCGCGCGATCGTTGGCGAAGCCGAGGCGGCCAACACCTATGTGATGGCGCACGCCTATACCGCGCGGGCGATTGCGCGCGCCGTGCGTTGCGGCGTGCGCACGATCGAGCACGGCAATCTCGTCGATGAAGTAGCGGCACAGCTCATGCACGAGCATGGCGCCTTCGTGGTCCCGACGCTGGTCACCTACGACGCGCTCGCGCAACACGGCGCGCAGTTCGGGCTGCCGCCCGAGTCCGTGGCGAAAGTGGCAAGCGTGCAGCGCGCGGGCCGCGAATCGCTGGAGATCTACGCGAAGGCGGGCGTGCCGATGGGCTTCGGCTCGGACCTGCTGGGCGAAATGCATGCGTTCCAGTGCGGCGAGTTTCGCATTCGCGCCGAGGTGCTCGGCAATCTGGAGGCCCTGCGTTCCGCGACGAGCGTGGCCGCCGACATCGTCAACATGAAGGGCGAGCTGGGTGTGATCGCGGCGGGCGCGATTGCCGACGTGCTCGTGCTCGACGGCAATCCGCTCGCCGATATTGGCGTGGTGGCCAACGACGGCGAGCGCGTGCAGTACGTCCTGCAACGCGGCAAGGTGGTGAAGGGCGGTTAAGTTCAGGCGGGGTGAGGGAGAAAGGCGGCGCGGCAGAGATGCCCGCCGCTTTTTTTCATGACGAACACACGATGTTCGCCTCACGCATCAAGCCTCGGCCACCGTAATCACGACATCGATATTGCCGCGCGTGGCCTTCGAGTACGGGAAGGTTTGATGCGCCATTTCCACGAGATTTCGCGCCACCTCGCGTGAGAGACCCGGCAAGCTCACGCTCAGGCGCGCGCGCAGCGAGTAGCCGTCGTCGCTCTTCACGAGATCGATTTCGGCATCGACGGCCGTCTCGCCCGGCAACGCAACCTTGAGCTGGCCCGCCGCGAGCCCCATCGCGCCAATGCTTTTGCTGCGTGGCTCATGGCGATTCCTCATAAAAGGATGTGAATGATGCGGATAGGGCGGCGTCACCCGGCCAACGTCCGGAGTCCGGATATAGATGGAAGCCGTCTTATGGATTTCGCCGTTGATGCATTAAAGCCGGTCGATGTATCCGGCATGTTTTCAAAAGCGGCGTTATTGACTCGTTGTGTGTACAGCGATCGGACAGATACATTGAAATACAAAGCGTTCATGCGACTCGGCTATAAAACCATTGCAGCGCTTTGTCCCACTCATATAGGAGAAATGAGTCATGTCAGATCCCGTCAATGCCCGCCGCCGCCGTTTGCTTGGCACCACACTGGCGAGCATCAGCCTCGCGGAACTAGGCTTGAGCAGCAGCATTGCCCATGCGCAGTCGAGCGGCGCACGCACCGGTAGCAACGCCTCGTTTGGCCCGATTCAGCAGATCGACGCCGGTGTGCTCAATGTGGGTTACGCGCAAGCCGGACCGAAGAATGGCCCGCCGGTTCTATTGCTGCACGGCTGGCCGTACGACATTTTTAGCTATGTCGAAGTCGCGCCCATGCTGGCGGCGGCGGGTTATCGCGTGATCGTGCCGTATCTGCGCGGCTATGGCTCGACGCGCTTTCTCTCCGCGGACACGCCGCGCAATGGGCAGCAGGCAGTGACCGCCGTCGACATCGTCGCGCTGATGGACGCGTTGAAGATCGATCAGGCCGTGCTCGGCGGCTACGATTGGGGCGCGCGCACGGCCGACACCATCGCCGCGCTGTGGCCCGAACGGGTCAAGGGGCTGGTTTCGGTGAGCGGCTACCTGATCGGCAGTCAGAAGGCGAACGAGCAGCCGCTGCCGCCACAGGCCGAATTGCAGTGGTGGTATCAGTATTACTTCGCGACCGAGCGCGGCGCGCGGGGTTACGCGGCGAACCGCGACGCCTTTAACAAGCTGATCTGGCAACTGGCGTCGCCCAAATGGAATTTCGACGACGCCACCTACGCGCGCTCGGCCGCGGCGTTTCAGAATCCGGATCATGTAGCGGTCGTCATCCACAATTATCGCTGGCGGCTGGGGCTCGCGCAGGGCGAATCGAAATACGACGACATCGAGCGGCGCCTCGCCGCCGCGCCCGCTATTTCGGTGCCGACGATCACAATGGAAGGTGACGCCAACGGCGCGCCGCATCCGCAACCGGCGGCCTACGCGAAGAAGTTCACGGGCAAGTATGTGCACCGGGATATTGCCGGTGGCATCGGCCATAACCTGCCGCAGGAAGCGCCCAAGGCGTTCGCCGAGGCGATTGTGCAGGTGACGCATTTGTGATGCAGAAAAAAAGCACCGGCAACGGTGCTTTTTTATCGCGGATGGATCCTGCGCAGCGCATCATCCGCGCTTACCATCAACCCCCAGCAGATCCCGAATGGCCTGCTCGGTCTCTTCATAGCGCCCTTCGCCAACGCGCGTGTACACCACCTTGCCGCTTTTATCGATGAGATAAAGCGCCGGCCAATACTGGTTGCCATACGCATTCCACGTTGCGTACTGGTTGTCCTGCACGACCGGATATTGAATGCCGAAGCGCGCGACGGCTTTCTTCAGATTGGCCGTGTCGCGCTCGAACGGATATTCGGGCGTGTGCACGCCCACCACCACGAGCCCCTTGTCGCGATAGCGGGAATACCAGTCCTGCACATGAGGCAGCGTATGCGCGCAGTTGATGCAGTCGAAGGTCCAGAATTCGACGAGCACGACTTTGCCGCGCAATTGCTTGAGGTCGAGCGGCGCGCTGTTGATCCAGGCGCCGGTGCCGGTGAAGTCGGGTGCATTCGTGCCGGCGTGCACGGACGCAGGCTCGGCGGCGGGATGCTGGCCGGATGCGAGGGCAGCCCAGGCGCCGGTGGCGGCCAGTCCCGCGAGCGCGGCGGCGGCGGCCGCAATCTTGAGTCGATCGAACATGATGGGTTCTCCGTGGTGGGGTGTTCGACCGTATTGGAGCGCGCGCACGTATCCGGCAGATGTCTGGCGCGAGCGCATGCGCAACGTAGTGTGTCGCGGCGCATGCGGGATACACAGGGATACAAATCAGGGCGAGCGCCCGGCCTACCCTGCAGCCCGCATCGCCACGCTGCCGGAAAGATGGTTCTTCAAAAAGGCCCGCGTTCTGTCCTGTCGGGGGTCTCGCAGCAACTGCTCCGGTGGGCCTTCTTCCACGACAACGCCGCCGTCCATGAACATGATCCTGTCGGCGACCTCTCCCGCGAAGCGCATCTCATGGGTGACGATCAGCATCGTCATATGCTCGGCCGCCAACTGCTTCATGACGGCGTTGACCTCGTCGACGAGCTCCGGGTCCAGAGCGGAAGTGGCCTCGTCGAACAACATGACCTTGGGTTGCATGGCCAGCGAGCGCGTGATGGCCACGCGCTGCTTTTGTCCGCCCGACAATTGCGAAGGATAGGCGTCGATCTTGCTGGCGAGCCCGACTTTCGAAAGCAGGCGCAGCGCAAGTTCGCGCGCGGCATCCTTTTGCATGCCTTTGAGCTTGACCGGTCCCAGAATGATGTTTTCCAGCACGGTCAAATGCGGGAAAAGATTGAAATGCTGAAAGACCATGCCCATCTGCTGCCTGACCGCGTTGATGTGCTTCTCGAACGCATGCCCCTTGAGCGGCTGGTTGACTTGCACGCCATCGAGCCAGATCTCGCCGCTGTTCAGAGTCTCCAGATGGTTGATCGAGCGAAGCAGGGTGCTTTTCCCGGATCCGCTCGGCCCGATGATCGCCACGATTTGCCCGCGCGACACCGAGAGATCGATTCCCTTCAAAACCTCCACCGAGCCATAAGCTTTGCGAACTCCCTTCACCTGAACCATGGGATTCAACGAACTCATCGCATGACCTCCACATTCCTCTCCACGCGCCGCAGGCCGGCTTCCATGAAGAGATTGACCACGTAGTAAATCACCGCAATGGTCAGATAAAATTCGAACGGGCTGAACGTCTCGCTGATGGCGTGCTGCGCGCTATAAATGAGCTCGGTAATGCCGAGAATGGAGACCAGCGAGGAATCCTTCAAGAGGACGATCATGTTGTTGCCGATGGGGGAGATCGTCTTTCGAATCGCCTGCGGGACGACCACGTAGCGCAGCGCCTGGCCGCGGCTCAGGCCGATGGACCGCGCCCCCTCGGTCTGTCCGCGATCGACGGACAGAATGCCGGCGCGAATGACATCGGCGTTATAGACCGCAAAATGCAAACTGAGACCGATGATGCCCGCGCCGAAAGCGGGAATGTCGATGCCGATCTGCGCAAGGCCGTAGTAAATCAGAAATAGCTGCAGCAGGAGCGGCGTGCCCATGAACAGCCATATGAAGAAGCGCACGGGGTAGGCGACCAAGGCGGGTGCATATAACACCACGAGCGCGAAAATAACGCCAAAAACCAGACTGAGGACCGAAGACGAGGCGGTCAAGACGAGTGTCCACAGCAGGCCTTTGAAAAGCAGCCCGCTGTATGGCAGCACGATGCTGAAGTCGAACGGTGGCATCTATTCCTCCTCAACGGGCCGCAAAGCGTTTGTCGAGAAGATTCACCATCGTCACCACGACATAGAGGACGATCATGTAGAGAACCGCCGCGATTCCGAAAATCTCGAATGGTTTATAGGTCGAGCCGATGTAGCGTTGCGCGGTATAGGTCAACTCGACCACCGACACGGTCGAGACCAGCGCCGATCCCTTGACGAGCCCGACCGTGTTCACGCCAAGCGGGCGGATCATCAGGCGCGCCGCCTGAGGCAGGACGATGAGCCTGAGCGCCTGTGCGCGTGAAAACCCGATGGAACGCGCCGCTTCCGTTTGGCCGCGATCGACGTTCACAATGGCGCCGCGAATCGATTCCGACATATATGCGCCAATGTTCAATCCCAGGGCGATATACCCCGCGGTAAAGGGATCCAGATTCAGGCCGATCTGCGGACCGCCGAAATAGAGGATGAATAGCTGAACCAGATTGGGCGTGCCGCGAAAGACACTGACGTACGCAGTGGAGAGGGAGCGCAGAAGCCAGCTATTGGAAAGACGTCCCGCCACCAGGATGGCTGCAATCGCGAGCCCGATCACGAAGGCAAGCAGCGAAATCTGCACCGTCAGCCATGTCGCCTCCAGAAAGAACGGCAAGATCCGCAGCAACAATGCGATGTCCATGAAACGCTCCAAAGGGGTTTGCAACCGGCACGGTCTTCCCGGGCCGGTACGCGATGCGGCTTAGCGGATGTCGCTGCCGACCCATTCCTTGGAGATCTGTTCGTAGGTGCCGCTGGCCATCATGTCGTCGAGCGCCTTTTGCAAAGCCGCCTTGAGTTGCGGATTGCCTTTCCGGATAGCGATGCCGATGCTGTCGCGGGGCCCGGGCGTTTCGAGCATGCGGACCTTCTGGCCGGTCTTCTTTACCGCGATCATGACGGGAACGCTGTCCATGACGATGGCATCGATGCGGCCGCTCTGAAGCTCCATCAACATTTCCGGCAAGCCCTTATAGGTGCGGATATTCCAGTTGCCGTGCGCCTCTGCCCACTTGTCGTTGGTGTCGCCGAGAATCACGCCTACCGTCTTGCCCTTGAGATCGTCCACTTTCTGGACGGGAGAATTCGCGGCCACCACGACCACGCGCGCGACATGGTAGTACGGGCCCACGAAGTCCACGGCCCTTGCGCGCTCGGGCGTGATCGTCATCGATGCGACCACCATGTCGTATTTTTTGCCCAACAGGCCCGCGATCAGGCCGTCGAACGGCGTGGTCACGATCGTGGGCTTGAGTTTCAGTTGCGTGGCAAGCGCCTCGCCTATCGAGGCATCGAACCCGACAATCTGGTTCTTGTCGTTGGCGAAGCTGAAGGGCGGGTACTGTCCGCTCATGGCGATCCGGATCTCGCCGGCACTCTTCAATTCCTGAAGCTCATCCGCCACGGCAACGTGAGAGGAAACAGCGGCAACCATGGCCAGCGTTGCCATCGCGATCAGATGCTTGATCTTCGAGATCATCGGGCGTACTCCTCCAAGATGGATTTTTATTTCTGTACCGGGACCGTGCCCCAATAGATCACGATCTTGACATAGTTCGAGTCCGTGGGCACCGCGCAATGTGCCCGCTGGTCTGGCATATGATCGGATTCGGCCGGCATTTTGCCGGCCGCCATGCTCTCCTTTAACGCAGCGCCGCGCCGATGCTGTCTTCCAGCACGCAGAGAAGGTGGTCCGCATTGGCGCGGCTGAATATCATCGGCGGGCGCATTTTCAGCACGTTGTCGAACGGGCCTTCCGTGCCCATCAGCACGCCGCGCTCGCGCGCGCCGTCGCAGATCCGCTTCGCCAGTGCCGTGGCCGGAACCTTGGTCTTGCGGTCCAGCACCAGCTCCACGCCAAGGAACAGTCCTTGCCCGCGTACATCGCCTATGACGTCGTAACGTTTTTGCATGGCGCGAAAGCCATCGAGCAGATAATTTCCGACGTCGAGCGCATTCTGTTTCAGCCCGTCGCGCTCGATTGCATCGAGCACGGCGAGGCCCACCGCGCAGGACACGGGATTGCCCGCGAAGGTGTTGAAATACTCCATGCCATTGTTGAAGCTGTCGGCCACTTCGCGCGTGGTCACCAGCGCCGCCATGGGATGGCCGTTGCCGATGGGCTTGCCCATCGTCACGATGTCCGGCACCACGCCCTGCATCTCGAAGGCCCACCAGTGGCTGCCGACGCGTCCGAACCCGACCTGCACTTCGTCGGCCACGCAGAGCCCGCCCGCCGCGCGCACCATGGCATAAACTTCCTTCAGGTAGCCCTCCGGAAAGAAGACCTGGCCCGCCACGCTCGGAATGGACTCGGCGAGGAAGAAGGCCGGCTTGCGCCCTTGCTGCTTCATGGCGTCGATCTGCGCGGCCACGCTCTGCGCGAAGCGCTTGCCGTGCTCCTCCAGCGGCCAGTCCGCTGGCGCCCTGTAACTGTCGGGAATGTCGGCCTGAAACACGTGGTCCGGTTTGCCCTTGCCGCCCTTGCGCTTGTACTTGTAGGGGCTGAGGTCGATGATCTCCTGCGTATTGCCGTGATAGGCCCAATCGAGCACCAGCGCATCGTGGCTGCCGGTATGGTTGCGCGCCATGCGCAACATCAGGCTGTTGGCCTCGCTGCCCGAGCACGCGAAGGAGGCCACCGCGAGCCCCGGCGGCAGCGTGGCGGTGAGGCGCTCTGCGTAGGCGACGATGTTGTCGTGCAGATAGCGCGTATTGGTGTTGAGAATCGCCGCCTGCCTGGCGAGTGCTGCCACGACGTCGGGATGCGTATGGCCGAGATGGCAGACATTGTTGAAGCAGTCGAGATAGGCGCGGCCGCGGTTGTCGATCAGCCAGACGCCTTCGCCGCGCACGAACTTGATCGGCTCGGAATAGGAAATGGATAGATTGGGCAGCAGGATCTCTTTGCGGCGAGCAATGATTTCGGAACGAGTGCGTCCCGTCTGTTTGAATGCTTCGGCGGGAATGCCGGCCAGCGTGGCCGCGTCCGGAAAAACATCGGCCCACACGTCGAGCCAGGCGGCCTCGCCCACACCGATGATCTCCGTTGCACAGAGGCCGATATCGGTGGCCATCTGAAAGTGAAGATGCGGAGTCCATCCGCCATTCTCGTGCATATCGCCCATGTGGCCGACGAGTTCCCCCGCAGCCAGCTTTTGGCCTGGTTTCAGGCGCTCCAGCGCCTCATGTCCCATATGCCCCCAGAGCGTGACGAAGGGCGGGCAGCCTTCCGGCTCATGCAGGAGCGTGACCAATCCGCCATAACCCAGCGGCTCGGCTTCCACCTGGACGCTGCGCACGGTGGCGTCCAGCGGCGTATGGAGCGCGGTGCCGGCAGGCATGAACAGATCGACGCCAAGATGGTGGACGCGGTGCTGGCCGTTGATGAATTTCGATTCGAATGCCGCGTTGGTGTAGACCGTGCGCTTTTCGCCCCACGGGCCAACGCCGAGTTGAATATGATGGCGGGCGCAAAAATCGCTCCACCAGGCCGTGGCTTCCCGCGGGCGCTGCGCGCCCGAATCGACCGTCATGATGTGCGAGGCGTCGCCGTAGGGCACGATAGCCTTGCTCATCGTCGCCGGATGCGGCCGCACGATGGGTGCGAAATTTTTGGCGTTGGCGGCGATCCA
>JAITTX010000303.1 GCA_031286755.1 Paraburkholderia sp. | reverse complement strand
GAGCCGGTGCCCACCTCGAGCACTCTCGCGCCAGCTTCCCGATAGCACTCGATCACCCACCGCAAGAGCCGCGTGCCGACACCCCGCTTTTGCTGCGCCGGCGCGACCGCGATATTCATGAGTTCGTGAACGCCTGGCTCTTTTTGCTGGACCACGCACACGCCAGCCACGGCGCCGTCGTCGAAGGCAACAAAGCATCGTGACGATGGCAGGTAGGCGCGGACTTTTTCCTCAGAGGGATCGGCCAGTAACAGAAGCTCCATTGGAGCGGCGGAGGGCGGAACTTCTTTAATCAATAGCGGCATGCTCGGGTACCGGTGCGAAGCGGAATTCGAAAAGACGGCCGGCAATTATCCCGCGCTGCAATATCGCCTTCAATGCCCCTGCCCCGGGAGAGTTTCTTGCGCCATGCAATCGGATTCACAATGCATCATAATGTGATATACCATTGTGTAACTGCCCTGGCGACCCATCGCGTGCATTGCGCGCAGCGCTGCCGATGAGTTCATCGCACTCGCCACGTGGCGCGCATACGCGTGGGTTCCGAAGCCACCCGCCGCGCCATGAGTCACCAGACCTTATCGCCCTTATTCTTTGGGGGTGCAAAATGAGTGACGAAAAATCGGGAGCCCTGCTCCTTTCGGAACAAGAAGCTCACCGTCAATTGCGCCGTGCTGTGATCGCCAGCACGATCGGCACCACGATCGAGTGGTACGACTTCTTTCTATACAGCATTGTCACGGGCCTCGTCTTCGCGAAGCTCTACTTTCCTGAATCGGATCCGCTCGTCGGCACGCTGCAGGCGTTTCTGATCTACGCCGTCGGGTTCATTGCGCGGCCGGTTGGCGCGGCCATTTTCGGCCACTATGGCGACCGCATCGGGCGCAAGGCCACGCTCATCGTCACGCTGCTGCTGATGGGGCTGGCCACCTTCGCCGTGGGCTTCGTGCCCACCTATTCGTCCATCGGCATCTGGGGCGCCGTGCTGCTCACCGCGCTGCGCTTCATTCAGGGCGTGGGCGTGGGCGGTGAATGGGGCGGCTCGGTCCTGATGTCGATGGAATGGGCGCGCACCAACAAGCACCGCGGCCTGGTCGCGTCCTGGCCGCAGTTCGGCGTGCCGGCGGGCTTGTTCATCTCCAACCTGGTGGTGCTGGCCGTCAGCCAGTTCTCCGGCAGCAGCTTCGCCACCTGGGGGTGGCGCGTGCCGTTCTTCCTGAGCATCATCCTGGTCGCCATCGGTCTCTACATCCGCTTGAGCATTCTCGAAACGCCGATCTTCGCGAAGCTGCTGGCCGAGAACAAGATCGAAAAGACGCCCACGCTGGAAGTCATCCGCCGCCAGCCGAAAGACATTCTGCTCTCGGCCCTCGCGCGCATGGTCGAGCAAGCACCGTTCTATATCTTCACGGCGTTTATCTTCGCCTATGGCGTGAAGACGCTCGGCGCCTCGCGCGATCTCATGCTCACGGCAGTGCTAGCCGCCGCGGTGCTGGAATTCTTCACCATCCCCTTCTTCGGCCACGTGTCCGATCTGATCGGCCGCAAGCGGATGTACATGATCGGCGCCGCCTGCGCCGGCATCTTCGGCTTCATCTTCTTCGCCATGGTCGACACCCGCAATCCGGTGCTGATTTTCGCGGCCATCGTGCTTTCGCTGGTGCCGCACTCGATGCTTTACGGACCGCAGGCCGCGTTGATCGCCGAATCGTTCACGGGGCGGCTGCGTTACAGCGGCGCCTCGCTCGGGTATCAACTGGCTTCGGTGATTGCCGGCGGCCCCGCGCCGCTCATTGCCACAGCGCTCTTTGCCTACTACCGCACGGGCTATGCGATCGCCGCCTATATTTTCGTGTGCGGCGTGGTGAGCCTCGTGGCCGCGTGGCGCATGGGCGACTACACGAACAAGGACATTTCGCGGGAATACGACGACGCGCGGCCGCTGGGCGACAGCGGGCACGCGGCCCGGCACGCTTGACCGATCAGGCGGCTCACGCGGTATTTTTTCCCCGTGAGCCGCACTCGATGCGGCGTCCCCTATGCGCGGCGATTCGAGGCGCATAGGGGACTTCTTCTTTTCCGTTACCCGTCCCTTTTTCCACATACACCACCCCGCCTCACTAGCGCGCCATTCCCGCCACACCGAACCGGTTGCGCCGCCAACAAGCCATGTGCCCGGGTTAAACTGCCGGACGATAAAACCAGGATTCGAGCGGGGGAGTTGGCATGGGCGAGGCGCGTTCTCATTCTTGGCCCGGGCAGGGTTTTTTGGGCGCGTTCCCGAAGAACCCGGAGAAGGAACAGGCGGTATTGCGTGTATCGCTCGGCGGCGTGGTTTTTCTCGCCTATCTGGCCGCCGCTTCGATTTATCACACGAAGGCCGTCTACGAGACCACAGCGCTGGTCGCGCTTTACGTGGTCTTCGGCGGCATCACGTACGTTGCCGCCACGCTCGCGCCGCAACGCTCGCCCTTGAGACTGACCCTCACCACCATCTCCGACCAGGCCTTGTTGAGCGCGCTGCTCGCGGTGGGCGGCCAGGCGTCGCTGCCGCTGCTCTGGGTCGTGTTCTGGTTTCTGGTCGGCGCGGGCTGCCGTTACGGCCAGCGCATGCTGGGCCTCTCGTGCGCGGTCGCGCTAACCGGTCTCGCGGGCTTGATGGCCTGGCAGCCGTGGTGGCACGCGAATATCATGGCCGGCCTTGGCGTCGCGCTCAGCCTCGCCGCCACCTCGATCTATCTGGCGGTGCTGGTGCGCCGGCTCGAAAAGCAGGCCGCGACCGACCCGCTCACGGGGCTCAGCAATCGCGTCCGGCTCGAGCAGGCCATTGGCCGCACCCTCGCCATTCGCGGCCCCGAAGCCAGTCAGGCCGCGTTGCTGCTGATCGATCTCGACGGCTTCAAGGAAGTCAACGACGCGTACGGGCATGCAGTTGGCGACGAGTTGCTGCGCAGCTTCGCGGCGGCGCTCGCGAGCAACACGCGCCGCGGCGACACGCTCGCCCGTCTCGGCGGCGATGAATTCGTGCTGCTGGCGCACCAGATCCACGACAAGGCCGGCGCGCTCACGCTCGCCACGAGAATTCACGCGATCCTGAATGCCCTGTGCACGGTGGCCGGGCATCCGGTGGCCGTTTCCGGCAGCATCGGCGTATGCATGCTCACGCAAGAGCGCGACGCGCCTGAGCTCACCGCCCGCACGTTGATGCGAGCGGCCGATAGCGCCATGTATCGCGCGAAATCGCTGGGCAACGGGAAAACCGTGTTCGCCGGGACGGAAGAAATGTGCGCCGTCGCGTGAGCACCGGGCGCTGGCGATCCATCGTCGCGATCCCGCCGCCGCAAACCGCACGGCCCGAAATCACGCACCAGGAGATGCCATGCCCAAATTCATCACCATCGGATACGGCGACCGCGCAGGGTACGACCAGACCGATGCGGCCATTCGCGACGCTGCCCACGCTCACGACGCGAAGCTGCGCGAATCCGGCGTACTGATGGGCATCGCCGATACGCCGATTCAGGTGCGCAACCGCAACGCGGGCGGTGTCGAAACCCGCGCCGGGCCGTACATGTCATCGCCGCTGCCGGTCGCGGGCTTCGCGATCGTCGAAGCGGCTACGCTGGAAGAGGCTATAGAGATGGTGTCGAAAACGCCCTGCGCGGTGGCACAGGGCGTGGTCGAAGTGTGGCCGCTCAAATAGCGGCGCCGGCCTCAAAACTTCGAGAGCGCCCGCGCGGAGCGGATCAGGTCCGCCAGCATCGCTTCGCGCTTGGCCGGGTCGGTATCGCGGCTCGTCATGAAGCACAGCGCCGCCATCGTTGCGCCGGACCGGTCGCGGATGGGCGCGGCCATGCAGTAGCGGAAGGTATGGGAAAGGCCTTCGGTGCAGCAATAGCCTTGCGCGCTCGCGCGCTCGATGTCGCGCAGGAAGTCGGCAAACTCGACGCGCTTGCCGTTGTCGAGCACGAAATCCTCGTCCGGAATGAGCGCGTGAATTTCATCGGCGCTCAGGTGGCCCAGCAACAGGCGGCCCGTCGCGGTCCACGGAATCGGCACCTTGACGCCAATTTCCGAGCTGATGTTGAACGGGCGCGAACTGTTCTCCGAAAGCACTACCGTATATTTGTTGCCTTCGAGCGTGCATAGCTGCGCGGTTTCGTCGTGCGTCCTCACGAGCGCCAGAACGGCCTGGTGCGAGCGGCTGATCAGGTCGTTGTGCTGCGCATAGTCCGAGCCGTAGTAATGCATCTCGCGGCCGAAGAACACGGCCCCGTCCTCGGCGATTTCGAGCCAGCGCGCCTCGGCCAGAATCGTGACCAGTTCGTAGACGCTCGAGCGCGGCGCGCCGGTTGCCTCGATCAACTCGCGCATCGTCAGCGGGCGCTGCGCGAGATGCAACTGCTTCAGAATGCCGATGACGCGGTCCACCCCTCTGGCTCTCGACGATTCGGGTGCCGACATGAATTGAACTCCGTGCACGCCAGGGTGCATGTGATGAAAGAATGGCCGCGAGGATACACGATCGCAACGTGGGTCGAGACGCGTATCGGGACGTGAAGCCGCGCCGGATTCAATGATCGAGCACGCGATGCAGAAATTGCTTCGTGCGCTCGTTCTGCGGCGTCACGAAAATCTTTTCCGGCTCGCCCTGCTCCGCAATCACGCCTTTGTCCATGAACACCACGCGGTCGGCGGTCTTGCGCGCGAAGCCCATCTCGTGCGTCACCACGACCATGGTCATGCCGTCGCGCGCGAGCCCGCGCATGACCTCGGTCACTTCGCCCACCAGTTCCGGGTCCAGCGCCGAAGTCGCCTCGTCGAAGAACATGATGCGCGGCTCGACCGCCAGCGCCCGGGCAATCGCCACACGCTGCTGCTGACCGCCCGAAAGCTGGCTCGGGTAATGCTCGGCGCGCTCGGCCAGGCCCACGCGGTCGAGCGCCTCCATGGCGCGCTTGCGCGCGTCCGCGGGGCTCATCTTGCGGGCCTTGATGAGCGCGAGCGTCACGTTGCCGAGCGCGGTCTTGTGGGGAAACAGATTGAACTGCTGGAACACCATGCCCACATGCCCGCGAATCTCCTTCGCGCGCCGCGCGTCGTGCAGCGGCACCTCGTTGACCCAGACTTCGCCGGAGTCGGTTGTCTCAAGGCCGGCCATGATGCGCAGCACGGTGCTCTTGCCGGA
>JAITTX010000301.1 GCA_031286755.1 Paraburkholderia sp. | reverse complement strand
GGCAGTACCAACGTTGCTTGCAATTTAGGCTACGGTTGATTCTGCGTGAGCGCCCCATGCATCAATCATCATCGAGTGAACCCACCTGTCGCCCGTTTGCGCAGCTACGCTGATTCTCTGGCGCGGTTGAATACCTGAGCCTGGACTCTCAGAACGATCACCGATGGCGACTTATGAGGAGATCATCGTGGAGCGCACTAAGTTTGTCGCAGCCTCCCGGCAGCTGGCAGCCGCCGCAGAAATTCTGGCCAAGGCCGGCCCTGAAGACTGGCGGTTTGATGCATTCGAAATGCTCGCGTTCTTTCGCCAATTCGACCAACCTGGCTTCGGTTTGAATGCCAGTCGGACTTCTGACGACGAGCTTTTCACGCGCACTAGCGACGCCGCACTTACTATGGCTGGACGTAATGAGTTCGCCGCGTCCCACGCACTTCTTAAACAGGCCAAGTCGCTTCTGGCCGCTACATGACCGGCATCCATGTGTGCGAGTTTCCGTCAAAAATCGCTCGGCAACCGTGCCATTACGATAAGTATTCCTATATTTATAAAGCCCTGTCTCGCCACTTCACACAACGCATATCGTTGAGTAATTGACTCATGCAAACGTGCGAGTCATTACGGCCGAAATTGAATCGACGCCAAATCCATGCTGAGAAGCGTGGTGATCAGATCACTCTATCGGGCTGGTGGCAACGCGGCGATGCGCGAGAGGTTGCCGATTCCCGGCGTAGGTTTTTTGCGGAAAAAAACGAATGGCGTAGGTTTTCTCTCAACGGGGGAAAAAACCTACGCCAGCGGAGCCGGCTAAAGCAAAAGAAGATGACTGGATGCTCACCGATCCAACGCTTAGCAACCGAAATAAAGTTATTTAATATCAAGTGCTTATGTAGAAATCCATAAAATCTGACTGCTCTACATCCAGTCTTGCATTACGTTTCTTTCATTCGTTCATTATTTTTTCGGATACGCAAAGAAGCCGGCGTCATCGCACTACAAAATTCTAGAAAATCCTTATTTTTCAATCATCCAGGCAAAGACACCGGCATTCACCCGAATGTCATTTGGACTATTCATTCTCTTCGAAGTAATGCCCGAACTTGATCTGCTTGGTGCGGATATAACGTTCGTTTTCCTCACGCATCGGAATCGCCAGCGCGACGCGCTCGATCACGGGGATGCCGTGCTTCGAGAGCGTGTCGAACTTCTTGGGGTTATTGCTCATCAGCCGCACCGACCTGACCTTCAGGAGGCGCAGAATGGCCGCCGCCGAATCGTATTCGCGCGCGTCGTCGGGCAGGCCGAGGTCGAGATTCGCCTCGACGGTATCGCGCCCCTGCTGTTGCAACTGGTACGCGCGGATCTTGTTCGACAAGCCGATGCCCCGGCCCTCGTGGCCGCGCAGATACAGCAGCACGCCGCGCCCCTCGGCCGCGATGTAGCGCAGCGCCAGGTCGAGCTGCTCGCCGCAGTCGCAGCGGTACGAGCCGAACACGTCGCCGGTCAGGCACTCGGAGTGCAGGCGCGCGAGCACGGGCTCGCCGCTCCCCACGTCGCCCATCACGAGCGCGACGTGCTCGGCGCCGCCGTCCTTGACCCGATAGACATAGGACTCGAACGTGCCGTAGCGGGTCGGCAGCGTGGCGACCGCGTCAAGCACGACGCATTCGTTGGCGTTGGCGCCGTCCGCGCAGGACGACTCTTGAGGCGTAGGCATAATCTGGAACAAATGACTGGCATAAGCCGGCCCAAGGCCGGATTGAAGTTTGGAACCGGAGTGTACCGCCATTTGGCCCGGCCCGCCCCACGCCCCCCGGGCGCCGCGTGCCATCGCGCGCATATCCTGGCGCCGCGCGCACGCCCATCCGCCTATACTGGTATGGCTTTCATGGCTTACTGAGCGGGCATGAACGGCGCGCGCGCCGCCCGTGCCGCAACACGCAATGTCCGAACCACCAGAAGGACGAACAGGAGTCGCCCTATGACGAGCGTTGCCCAAGTACTCAAATCCAAGCCGGAACAGGCGGTCCATACGATCGCGGCAAGCGATTCCGTGTTCAACGCGATCCGCCTGATGGCCGAAAAGCAGATCGGCGCGCTGGTGGTCACCGACGGCAATGCGATCGTCGGCATCGTCACCGAGCGCGACTATGCACGCAAGATCGTGCTGATGGATCGTTCGTCCAAAACGACCGCCGTGCGCGACATCATGAGCCCGCACGTGCGCTTCGTGCAGCTCGACCAGACCACCTACGACTGCATGGCGATCATGACCGAGCGGCGCATGCGCCACCTCCCCGTCATGGTCGACGGCAGGCTCGTGGGCATGGTGTCGATCGGCGACCTCGTGAAGGAGATCATCGCCGAGCAGCAGTTCACGATCTCCCAGCTCGAGCACTACATCACGGGTGGGCCAGGCAGCTGACAGCCTGCGCCGCGCAAGGCGGGTGTTCCGGCGTGCCGGCTCCGCAGCAAAAAAAGCCCAATCCGGGGCGGGTTGGGCGAAGCCACCTTGCGGCGGCGGAGGTTTCACGCATGAAAATCGTGCGGGAGTTTGCAAACCGGCGAGACGGCCAGGCGGGCATTGCCCGTTTGGCCGCTGCGATCGAGGAAGGGCGCGCGCCGCGCGCCTGAGCGCGCCGGCCGGGTCGCCTGACCTGGCGCGCGGGAACGTCGGAATCAGTTACCGAAATAAGTCGACTGCGCCGGTGCCCCCGGCGCCGGCGTCATGCGCGGCGACGGCTGGCCCGATTGCATCGTGCCCATCGAAGCGCCGCCGTAGCCCGTGTCGGCAACCGGCAATTGCGTCTGGGCTACGCCTTCTTGCTGCGTAACGCGCGCCTCCGCGGCCTGGATGTCTTGCGGATAGGTGGCGTCGTTGGCGGTTGCCGGGTTATAGCCGGCCTGCTCGAGCTGGATCAGTTCCTGGCGCACTTCGGCGCGGGTTTTCGGTGCGCTGCTCGAGTCCTGGGCGAACGACAGCGCCGGTGCGGCTACGAGGGCCGCAACAATCGCGGCTTGAATCAGGGTGCGGGTCTTCATGATCACTTACCTCCATCGCTTGTTGTGTGCCGGCTTGCAACGCCCTGCCGCGAGCCAACGATTCCAAGTTTATTGAGACGGGAGATAAGGGCAAATACCTATTTCTCA
>JAITTX010000271.1 GCA_031286755.1 Paraburkholderia sp. | reverse complement strand
CTGGAGGCGGCCAATGTGCCGATTTTCGGTCTCACGAACTGGTCGGCGGAGACCTTTCCGTGGGCGTGGGAGCGCTTCGGCATCCTGCGGCGCTGCCGCGATATCGTCGTCTCGGGGCGTGTGAAGCTCGTGAAGCCCGATCCGGCGATCTTTCACGAAATGTTCCGTCGCATCGAGGCGCAACTGCCAGGCGTGACGCCCGGCGAACTCGTCTTCATCGACGACAACGCGCACAACGCCCAGGCCGCCACGGCGCTCGGCTGGCACGGCGTGCATCACACGAGCAGCGCGGCCACCGACGCGAAGCTGCGCGAACTCGGCTTGCCGGTCTGATTGCGCATCGGCTTGCTGCCCGCCTTCGCGGGCTTGCGCAAGCGGATAGCGAGCCGCCTATTTCGATGCGGGCGCCGTCGATGCGGGCGCCGGCGCTACCGGTTGCCCCAGCAGGTTGCGCAACGCGTCGGCGATGCCCTTCGCGGTCTGCCCGGCGCTCTTCGCGACGCCCTCCGCACTCACGCCGAGCGCTTGCGCGAAGCCGGTGCGCAACTCCGTCATCAGGCTTTCGTTGAGCTTGAATTTCGGGTCGCGCAAATCTCCGTCGAGCACGAAATGCAGCGTGATGTCGCCCTTGTGCGCTTTGAGCGCGGCCACGGCGGCGCGCGTCGGGATCGAGAGGAATGTGTCGACAGGGTTGGCGCTTTCCGTGAGCCGCAGGTCATGCAGCGTGACGGTGCCCGGCGCGTGCAGGCGATAGCCGCGCACGGTCGAGGTCAGGTCGAGATCGAGCGTGCCGCCCGTCACGTCGGCTTGCGCGCCGGCCTTTTTCAGCAGATACGGATCGATCGTGCGGATGTCGACGTCACGCAGCGTCGTATGCGTCTGCGAGTCCTTGCTCGCGATCTGCACCCAGCCGTCGAAGGTGACGCGGCCCGTATGCGCGGGACCGACCACATTGCCGCTGACCGAGACGCGCGCAGGCTCAGTGAGCGCGGGCAGGCGGATGTTGTCGACGCTTGCGCGCGCGTGGTTCACCGTCACGCGCCAGGGCGGATTGCTCACCGAACGGTCGTAGAACTCGAACGCGCCGTTTTCGAAGCCGATGTGGTCGATGATCTTCTCGCGCGGCAGGGTGCTTTCACCCGGCGCGCCGCTCGCGCCGGAGGCGGGAGCGGATGCCTGCGCCAGCTCTTCGCGCAGATTCGGCAGCAGCGCGATGGAGCCGTTCGCGCGGCGCAGTACGGTCATCGTGAAATCGTGCACGCTCACGTCGCGGATATGCACGCGACGCGCAAGCAGCGCGCGCAGGTCGGGCGTGATGGTGATGCGCGCGGCGTGGAGCGTGTCGGCAGTGGGCCAGTCGGGCGGCGGCTTCAGGCGCACATCGGTGAGTTCGACGGACGTGAAGCCGAACGCCACCTCGACGTGTGCCGCCGTGCCGACGGGCGCGAGCGCGCGCTCAACGTAGGACTTCGCTTCGCGTTGCAGCGCATAGAGCGCGCCGAGCGCCGCGAGCACGAGTAGCGCGACGATGATCGCCGCGATGAGGAGAGCCCGGTTACGGGACGGCATCGCCATGTTGATATCCTCGCGAAACGGGCGAACGGAACAATCTGACGGCGTTCGCGCAACCGCCGTGCCGGGGGGCCGGCCATAAAGCACAACGGCGGCCCGCGGGCCGCCGTTGTCTTGTTTCGCCAGATTCATTCGCCGGATGCGCCGGCGAGCGGGTTACCGGCTGATCGGCTTGTAGCGCAGGCGCTTCGGGCGTGCCGCTTCCTCGCCGAGGCGCTTGATCTTGTCGGCCTCGTACTCCTGATAGTTGCCGTCGAAGAACGTGACTTGCGAGTCGCCTTCGAACGCCAGGATGTGCGTGGCGATACGGTCGAGGAACCAGCGATCGTGCGAGATCACCATCACCGAGCCCGCGAATTCGAGCAGGGCGTCTTCGAGCGCGCGCAGCGTTTCGACGTCGAGGTCGTTCGACGGTTCGTCGAGCAGCAGGACATTGCCGCCCGAGATCAGCGTCTTGGCCCGATGCAGACGGCCGCGCTCACCGCCCGACAGGTTGCCGACGATCTTCTGCTGGTCGCCGCCCTTGAAGTTGAAGCGGCCGATGTAGGCACGCGACGGCGTTTCGTACTTGCCCACCGTGAGCACGTCGGCGCCGCCCGAGATTTCCTCGAACACGGTCTTGTCGGCGGCCAGCGCGTCGCGGCTCTGATCCACGTAGGCGAGCTTGACCGTCGGGCCTTGCACGATTTCGCCCGAATCCGGCTGCTCCTTGCCCGTGAGCATGCGGAACAGCGTGGATTTGCCGGCGCCGTTCGGCCCGATAATGCCGACAATTGCGCCTGCCGGAATCTTGAAGCTGAGATCGTCGATGAGCAGACGGTCGCCGTAAGACTTGCTGACGTTCTTGAACTCGATGACCTCGTTGCCCAGACGCTCGCCCGCGGGAATGAAGATTTCCTGCGTTTCGTTGCGCTTCTGGTATTCCTGGCTCGACAGTTCCTCGAAGCGCGCGATACGCGCCTTCGACTTCGCTTGGCGGCCCTTCGGGTTCTGGCGCACCCACTCCAGTTCCTTCTTGATGGCCTTCTGGCGCGCCGATTCCGACGATTCCTCCTGCTTCAGGCGCTCTTCCTTCTGGTCGAGCCAACTGGAATAGTTGCCCTTCCAGGGAATGCCGTAGCCGCGGTCGAGTTCGAGAATCCACTCGGCGGCGTTGTCGAGGAAGTAGCGGTCGTGGGTCACAGCGACGACGGTGCCCGGGAAGCGCGTGAGGAACTGCTCGAGCCACTCGACCGATTCGGCGTCGAGGTGGTTGGTCGGTTCGTCGAGCAGCAGCATGTCGGGCTTT
>JAITTX010000270.1 GCA_031286755.1 Paraburkholderia sp. | reverse complement strand
GAGACGTTGTCGGAGAACGCGAGGCTCACGGTGCCCGTGGGCGCGATCGAGAGCAGGTGACTGTTGCGGATGCCGTGCGCGCGGATTTCGGCCTGCAGGTCCTCGGGCAGGCGCGAGGCAAAGGTGCCGCTCGCGAGATACGCGTTCGCCTCGAAGAGCGGGAACGCGCCGCGTTCCTGTGCGAGCGCCACCGAAGCACGGTAGGCCGCGTCGCGCATGGTGCGGCCCACCTGCGCGCCGAACGCGCAGCCCGCTTCCGAGTTGTAGCGGATGCCGAGCATTACGAGCGTGTCGCCGAGGCCCGTGAAACCCACGCCGATGCGCCGCTTGGCGGCGGCTTCCGCCTGTTGCTCGGGCAGCGGCCAGAGCGTGACATCGAGCACGTCGTCGAGAAAGCGCACCTGGGTGGCGGTGCGCGCGGCGAGCTCGTCCCAGTCGAACGACGGCTGGCCGCCGCGCAGTTGCGCGAACGGCTCGCGCACGAAGCGCGTGAGATCGAGCGGGCCGAGATTGCAGCAGCCGTAGGCGGGCAGCGGCTGCTCGCCGCACGGATTGGTCGCGCGGATGCTTTCCAGCGCGCGCAGGTTGTTGTCCTCGTTCATGCGCGAGATGAACACCACGCCGGGCTCCGCCATGTCGTAGGTCGAGCGCATGATGGTGTCCCACAGCTCGCGGGCGCGCTTTTCCGAGTAGACCCACAGGCCGTCCTCGCGCTGCTTGAGATCGCCCGCTGCGCGCAGCGCGGGCGAGGGCTCGGCGCGATGCACGAGCGGCCAGATTGCGTCGTTTTCGACGGCGTGCATGAACGCGTCGGTGACCGCCACCGAGACATTGAAGTTGTTCCAGCGTCCCTTCGAATGCTTGGCCTCGATGAACTCGGGCAGGTCGGGGTGATCGCAGTCGAGCACGGCCATCTGCGCGCCGCGGCGCGAGCCCGCGCTTTCCACGGTGCGGCACGAGGCGTCGAACACGTCGATGTAGCTGCACGGCCCGGAGGCGTTCGATCCCGTCGATTTCACGTGCGCGCCGCGCGGCCGGATCGCCGAGAAGTTGTAGCCGACGCCGCCGCCGCGCCGCATGGTCTCGGCGGCTTGCAGCAGCGCGACGTAGATGCCGGGGCGGCCTTCGTCGTCCACGCCCTGGATGCTGTCGCCCACCGGCTGCACGAAACAGTTGATGAGCGTGGCTTCGATGCCGGCGCCCGCCGCGCTCATGATGCGGCCCGCGCCCAGCGCGCCGTGGCGCAGGTTGTCGACGAAGCGCGCCTCCACCTCGGCGCGCAGCGCGGGCGGCTCGGCCTGCGCGACGCCGTGGGCGACGCGGCGATAGATGTCGTCGGCGCTTTGCTCGTCGCCCTTGGCGTACTTTTCGAGCATCACGTCGAGCGAGAAGGGCTGGGCGGCGGGCTTTGAAGCGGGCTTTGAAGCGAGCGGAAGCGGGGGCGTGTTTTCAGCCATGGCCGGGGCCTCTGGGGGCGCCGCGCCTCGCTTGGGGCAGACGAAGGGTGCGATGGGCGTGGCGGCGGTTGCGGGACGAGGCACCGCTGCGCACGCTGCGCGCGGCCGGCACCTTAATGTGCAACCTTACCGCAGTGGAGGCGGGTATGTCTGACAGCGCGGCGCGGGGTCGCGCGACCCAGGCGCGCCGGGCCGGCTGCGAGCCGGCGGTTCTTGTGACGCCGTCAGTCGGTCCGCCAGCCGGTCTTCAGGCCGCTTCGCTGAACGGCACGTTGGCGACGAGGTCGCCGAACACTTCCGCCGCGATCATCACCGAGGCATTGAGCGGCGCCGGCCGCTCGGCCGGCTTGAACACAGCGTCGCCGCGGCGGATCTTGCGGCGCGTGACGGCGCAGGTGCCCGAGGTGTGCGCCGAGCGGCGGCGCCAGCGCTGCTCGCCGTAATGGCAGCGGCCGGGTTCGACCCAGCGGATCACGAGCGCCGAATCCGTTTGCTCGAGGATTTCAATGCGTTCACCGTGGATTCCGTCAAGCGCGAGGCACGCGTTCTTTTTCATTGTCGGCTCCGTAACTGGGGTTTGCCCGGACTGTATTCCTGTGCGCCGCCGAGTGCCATTGTGCCGGCGTTGAAACACCATTCCGCAAACGGCAACAATGCCCCTGCGACACTTTGCGATTCACGAAGGAATGGGGGTTTGCGGGCGATCAAGGTTTGACCTGCCGAATTTGTGCAACGCAGTGTTGTGCCAGGCGCGACACGAAAATCGGCTGGCGAAGGGGGGCTGGAACGCGGGGAGGTGGTGCGAATCAGATGAAATGCGGCGCGAGGCCGCAGCTCGAGGTTCGCAATTTCGGTGTGCCGCCTTATGCTGGCGGCTCGCCTGGGGCATGGCTTCGGGCCATTCCGGTTCGCCTCGCGCCCCGATTCTGTTTGCGGCAGGCGAGATTTGCTGCGCCGCACGAGTCGTTTTGTCGACTGTTCACGAGGTTACATGATTCATCGCCCGCCCGCTCCGAACTCCGCAAACGAGCAAAAACTTCAGCGCTTCGCTTCCGCCGCGTTGTTCGTCGCGCTCGTCCTGCTCGCGCTGTGGGTCGTGCGCGAATTCCTGCCCGCGGTGGCGTGGGCGTGCGTGGTCGCCATCGTCCTGTGGCCGGCCTACCAGGCCATCGAGCGGCACCGCTGGTTCCGGTGCCGCACGACCTGGATCGCCACGCTGCTCACCGTGGCCATTGCGCTGCTCGTCGTGCTGCCCATCGCGCTCACGGCGATCCAGGCGGGCGGCGAGGCACACGAGCTCTATCTGTGGCTGCGCGCGGCCCAGGAGCACGGCGTGCCGGTGCCCGATTTCGTTGCGCGCTTACCGGTGGGCAGCCACTCGGTGAGCGCGTGGTGGCAGACCAATCTCGCGCAGCCGCTCAAGGCCTCGCCCGCGATGAAGAACCTGCACGGCGACGCCATCGTGACATTCGGCCGGCATTTCGGCGCGCGCGCCTTGCGTGCGTCGATGACCTTCGGCTTCATGCTCGTCACGCTGTTCGTGATCCTTCAGGCCGGGCCCAGGCTCTCCGGCACCGTGATGCGCGGCGCGCAGCGCGCGTTCGGCGCGGACGGCGCGCAACTGCTTCAGCGCATGGCGGCGGCGGTGCGCGCGACGGTGACGGGCCTCGTGGTCGTCGGGCTGGGCGAGGGCGTGCTGCTCGGCATCGCCTACCTGCTCACCGGCGTGCCGCATGCGGCGCTGCTCGGCACCGTGACCGCCGTGGCGGCCATGCTGCCGTTTTGCGCGCCCATCGTGTTCTGCTGCGCGGCGCTCTGGCTCCTCGTGCAGGGCTCGATCATCGGCGCCGTCGCGCTCGCGGTGTGCGGCTGCGTGGTGGTGTTCGTCGCCGAGCATTTCGTGCGGCCCGTGCTGATCGGCAATTCGACGCGCCTGCCCTTCCTGCTCGTGCTGTTCGGCATTCTGGGCGGCGCCACGACCTTCGGGCTGATCGGCATTTTCATCGGCCCGGCGCTCATGACGGTGCTGATGGTGCTGTGGGCGAACTGGGCCGGGTGACGCCGCCGCCTTCGGTCGTCGGCCGCCTGGCTGGCGGCGCAGGCCAGGAGCCCGTATGAACGCCGCGCGGCTTCAGTGCACGCAGGCGAGCGCGTACTTGAGCGCGGCGGGCAGCAGCTCGCGCCAGACGGGCCAGACGTGGCCGCCGTCGACGATGCGCAGCGCCGCTGGATTGCCCGCCTCGCGCAGACGCGTATAGAGCAGCGACGACTCGGCCTGGATCACGAGGTCGTCGTCGCCCGAGGCGATGAAGATGGGCACGCGCCAGGGGCGCCCGAAATAGCCGCTCCAGAGCGTGGGGTAGTTGAGCGCGCGCCAGACGTGCGGGTCGAACTGGTGCTCGCCGAACACGCCCACGCGCCGCGCCGACGATGAAGGCGGCGGGTCGCCCGAGTAGATCGCCGGCGAGAGCAGCAGCGCGCCGCAGAACATGTCGGGGTGCTCGAGCGTGTAGCGCAGCGCGCCGAATCCGCCCATGGAGACGCCGCCGATGGCCCGCCCGCCGCGCTCGTCCTCGACGGCGAAGCGCGACTGGATCTCCGGAATCAGGTCGGCGAAGAAGGCCGTCTCCATCTTTTCCTTGCGATCGACGTACCAGTCGGTGCCGCCTTGCGGCATCACGACCACCACGGGCGGAATCTCGTGGCGGGCGATCAGCGTGTCGATGGTGTTTTGCAGGTCGCCCTGCGTGACCCAGTCCAGCGCGTCGCCGTTGTTGCCGTGCAGCAGATAGAGCACCGGATAGCGTGGCGCGTCGGTGCGATAGCCGGTGGGCAGGTAGACCGCATAGGGCCAGTCGCGCCCGAGCGCCGTCGCGTGGAAGCTGCGCACGACGATCGTGCTGGCGGCGGCGGGCCCGGCTGGCGCGACGAGGGCCGCAAGGATCGCGAGCACGGCGCAGAGCGCGCGGCTCGCGGCTTGTGCGAGGCGCTTGAACGGCTCGGCGGGTTCGAGCCGCGCGCGGCTCGCGCGGCTTTTAACGGCCGCGAGGCGGGCTGCGATGCGCGCGGCGCATGACGAAGCGCAGTGCGGGCCGAGCAGCGCGGGGCGGAAGTGTCTGCGCATGGCGGGGAGGCCGGTCAGGAGGGCGCGTCAGCGGCGCGGGGCCACCATGCTAGCAGCGGGCCATGCGCGCCGGAAGCGCGCCAGCGAACGGCGCGATGCGCGGGTCAAAAAAACCGTGCGGCGGGCGTGTTTTGCCCGGTGCCGCGGGCGAAGCGTCGCGTTGCCGCCGCGCCGCCGCCCTCAGGCCGACACCTTCGCGCGCGAGGGCAGCAGACGCTTGAGCGGGTCGGATGCGCGCGCAACCAGAAGCAGCGCGGTTAGTGCGAAGGCGTCGGCGGCGAGGCCGAGCGGCACGTTCAGATAGCCGTCGGTGTACCAGTAGAGCACCGAGTCCACCGTCAGCGAGATGACCGCGCCGGCCACGAACGAAAGCATCCCCTTGCGGCCCACGAGCCCCACCCACGGCAGCGCGGTGGCGAGCTTCCTCGCCCAGCCGAGCCGGATCACATGCGCGGTGAGCCATGCGACGCCGAAGAAGTTGATGGCGCGGAACCAGGCGAGATTACGCTTGTAGTCGCCGTCGAGCGCAGTGTTGCCCAGATGCAGGCGGTAGATGGCGGCCGCGGCGACCACGGCGAGCGCGAGCGCCGTCACGAAGGTGCCGAGCTTGCGCTGCGCGGTGACGCTCTGGAACACCGGTTGCGCCTGGACGATCACGCCGGCCACGAACATCAATTGCCAGCCGAACGGATTGAAGTCCCAGTTGACGTCGGCCACGTGCGGCAGCCACGGCGTGAGGTACGGGGCGATGCTCCACAGCGCGAGGCTGATGGTGGCCAGCAGCCACGGCCGCGTGCGCGCGAGCGGCAGGGCCAGCGGCGCGGCCAGCGCGAAGCAGGCGTACATCGGCAGCACGCCCGCGAGGTACGGCTGGCGGCGCAGCAGCACGATGTCGCGCAGCGCGGCGGCGGGGGCGAGCGCGAGATCGTCGAGATCGGTGGTGGCGAGGTTCGGCGCGTCGACGTTGCAGGCGAGCAGGATGGCCGTCACCAGCAGCATGAGCAGCGCGGTGACCACGAAGGCGCGGTAAATCTCGAAGGCGCGCTTGATGAAGCGCTGGCGCGCGGCGGCCTCGGTGCGGCGCGCGCAGAGCGCGGCCCACGCGGTGGCGGTGGCGAAGCCGCCGAGGAACACGAACACTTCGGCGGCATCGCACAGCGCGTAGGCGTGCAGCGTGACGCGCGAGAGGATGCTGCCGCCGATGTGGTCGACAACGATGATCAGCAGGACGAGGCCACGGAAGAAGTCGAGTTCGACGAGACGTTTGGGTGACTGTGACATGGATCCGGCGCTGGCCGGCTGTGACGCGCCACATGGACTGGAGGGCCCGGGGCGCGCACGGCCGTGCTGGCGCGTGCAAAAAGGTCGCTGCGGTGGCGCGCTGCCTTGGCGGCAGCAAGCGCCTCCGGGTTGCCATTCGGACAGCCATCGGACAGCGACGGATGAGGCCCGTATGACGCAAGCGCCGGGGGCCGCGAGAGCGCCGTCTCCGGCTCGAAGCCGGAGTGGCACGTAGAGTCAAAAGCCCCGCGAAAAAGGACGACGGCGGCCCCAGGAATGACCTGAATTGACGCGCCAGGGTTCCCGTGAGTCAGGGCTTCTGCTTGACGGGGGCAATACTACATGAGTTTCAAAGAGCTTTCAGGCGGCACTGCTACTTAAGTTCTGATTCAGCCTGCCGATATGTCAGAGGATGACGATTTGATCTGACTCCATTTCATGGCCTGCGGGAAAGAAGATTCGTCTTTTTAAGATTTGTATCCAAGTGTTGTCGCCTGCCTGATATATGTGTATTGCGTTTTACAATGCCAAACGGTTTTCAGGATGCCAATGGAGCCGCTGTCGCGGATTTTGCGCGATAGTGGCGGATTTTGTCGGGCAAAGCGTGCATTTTGAATGCAGATGGGAACGGTTGGTGCGTGTGCCAGCCTGGCGGGCGGAGAGGGAGCGCGTTTTGACGCCGCAGACCTGATCATGCCGCCCGTGCCGCGCCCCACTGCGATGGACGGCTTTGCATGGGACGGGATCCGGCGCTTTGCATAGCGCCCACCCCGTCGACAGGAGAGCAACAATCATGTTCGAGGATCGTTCCGGTGACCGCGCCAACGGTCTGACGCGTCGCGTGTGGCAATGTCTCGCGGGCCTTGGCCTGGCCGCATTGCTGGGCGCTTGCGCAAACGTTGACCAGCAACAACCGTCGCCGGCGCAGCCGCAACCCGATCAGTCGGCGGCCGCGAGCCCCGCGTCGGACGCCGCAGCCACGGCAGCCGCCGCGGCGGCGAGTCAGCCGCAGGCGGCCAGCGCGCCGACTACGCGCGTCGTCACGAAAACCACCTGGCTGCGTGTGCGCAGCGGCGATTCGCTGCTGGGGCTCGCGGCGAGCCATAAGGTTCCGGTCAAGGATCTGGCGGCATGGAACGGCCTCAAGCCCGACAGCCGCCTGCGGATCGGTCAGTCGCTCAAGCTGATCTCGAAGCAGACGGTCACGGTGGATGCCGCCGCGCCGGCTCAATCCGGCAGCGCGAGTAGGGCAACGAATACAGCCGCGAATACCGCGAATACCGCAACGACTGCGGCGGCAAGTGCGTCGACCGCCAACTCGGCGATGAGCGCCGCGCAGAGCCGCCAGGTCGCGGCCGAGGTCAAACGCCATGCGCGCAGCGTGACGCTGGTGTGGCCGGCGCAGGGCCGGGTCGTGGAGCCGTTCGAGCCGGGCACGACGCGCGGCATCGAGATCGCGGGCAGGGCCGGCGACCCCGTGATCGCCGCGGCCGACGGCAAGGTCATGTACGCAGGCACCGGACTCAACGAGTACGGCAGCCTGATCATCGTCCAGCACAACAAGGACTTCCTGACCGCCTACTCGCACAACCGGCGCCTGCTCGTGAAGACGGGCGACGTGGTGCACCAGGGCCAGCAGATCGCGGAAATGGGCAGTGAGAACAACGACCGCGTGGCGGTGCTGTTCGAAGTGCGCCGCGACGGCAAGCCGGTCGACCCGATGCCATACCTGCCCACGCCGCAGAGCTGAGCGCGCCGCGCCGTGGCGGAGCGCGGCGCAAGGGCGCCGCGTAGCCGGTGCCTGGTTAGTGCCCGATTTGTGCGGCGAGGCCGAGCTCGCCGGCAACCTTTCCAAGCCGCTTGTCTTTCGTCCAGATGGTGACGCCGGGCTGCAGGCGGGCCGACGCAAGCAGACTGGTATCGACATAGCCAATGCCGCGATTGGACAGCTTCGCTTGCTCGATCAGATAGAACGTCTCTTCCGGCGTGGCGACGGGTACGGCTGGCAGGTCGCGCAACGCGCTGAGGACGACATCGCGCTCGCGCAGGCTGCCTAGCGAGATTTCCCCGATCACATAAGCGTGCGCGAGCACGCGCTCTTCTGTGAGCAGACCCATCAGCAGGGGATCGGCGGCGTTGAAATGATCGATCCAGACCGATGTGTCGACGAGAATCATTCGGCATCCGTCCGGCGGCGCGGCGCGGCCGCGATGCCGGGCTGACTGCCGCCAAGGTTCGCAAGCCGCCGCGCCGCCTCGCGCTGGATAAGGGCTTTGAGGGCTTCGCGCACGAGCGCCGTCTTTTCTTCCAGACCGGTATAGGCCTGGGCTTTGGCGATCAAGTCGTCGTCGAGAGCGATGGTGGTGCGCATGATGGTTCCGCCTCAATGTACAGGCATTAAATCTAGCATCAAATGATGCGGATTTCGATGTGTCCATGGCCGGTCCGGTTGTTTAGTTGGAAAAACACTGTCGTAGAGCAAAAACGCCCTGGCGCATCGCAGCACCAGGGCGTTTTTTAGATCAGCGCAAACAGCGCGCTTTCTTGAAACCGCTTCTTAAAGCGCGTCCCCCGGCACCCGCACCGTGCCCTCCATCAGCACGCGCGCGCTGCGGCTCATGATGGCCTTCTTGACCGTCCACTCGCCGTTCTCCTCGCTCGCCTCGGCGCCCACGCGCAGCGTGCCCGACGGATGCCCGAAGCGCACCGCATTGCGCTCGCCGCCGCCCGCCGCGAGATTCACGAGCGTGCCGGGAATGGCCGCCGCCGTGCCGATCGCCACCGCCGCCGTGCCCATCATGGCGTGATGGAGCTTGCCCATCGACATCGCGCGCACCAGCAGATCGGCGTCGCCGGCTTCCACGCGCTTGCCGCTCGATGCCGTATAGGCCTGCGGCTTCGCCACGAACGCGACCTTCGGCGTGTGCTGGCGCGTGGCGATCTCATCGAGGTTCTTGATGAGGCCCATGCGCAGCGCGCCATGCGCGCGGATGGTCTCGAACTTCTTCAGCGCTTCTGCATCGCCGTTGATGGCGTCCTGCAGCTCCGTGCCGGTGTAGCCGATGGCCTCGGCGTTCACGAAGATCGTCGGGATGCCCGCGTTGATCATGGTGGCCTTGAGCGTGCCGATGCCCGGCACTTCGAGATCGTCCACGAGCTGGCCGGTGGGGAACATCGCGCCGCCCGCGCCTTCTTCTTCGGCGGCGGGGTCGAGGAATTCGAGCTGCACCTCGGCGGCGGGGAAGGTCACGCCGTCCAGCTCGAAGTCGCCGGTTTCCTGCACCTGGCCGTTCGTGATGGGCACGTGCGCGACGATGGTCTTGCCGATGTTGGCCTGCCAGATGCGCACGGTTGCCACGCCGTTTTCGGGAATGCGGCTCGGGTCTATCAGGCCGCCGCTGATCGCGAACGGGCCCACGGCGGCCGAAAGATTGCCGCAGTTGCCGCTCCAGTCGACGAATGCTTTGTCGATGGCGACCTGGCCGAACAGGTAGTCGACATCGTGACCGGGCTTGCTGCTTTTAGCGACGATCACAGTCTTGCTGGTGCTGGACGTGGCGCCGCCCATGCCGTCGATCTGCTTGCCATACGGGTCGGGGCTGCCGATCACGCGCATGAGCAGCTTGTCGCGCGCGACGCCGGGCTGCTGCGCGGCTGCGGGCAGATCCTGGAGGCGGAAGAACACGCCTTTGCTGGTGCCGCCGCGCATATACGTGGCGGGAATTTTGATCTGTGGGTTATGACTCATGAGAATCCCGTGTCGATGAAAGTCCGCGATCTCCCCTCTCCCGGGAGGGAGAGGGGCCGGGGGAGAGGGGGGCCTTTAGCGAGTTCCCCAAGGATCGCCTCGAGCACCCCTTCGATGTTCAGCAAAATCTCGTCGTTCCAGAAGCGCAGCACGGTGAAATCCCGGCTCTGCAACCAGGCGTCGCGCACCGCGTCGCCGGCACTGCCGTTGTGCTGCCCGCCATCGGCCTCGATGACCAGACGCGCGCCGGAATGCGCGAAGTCCACGATGTAGGGGCCTATGGGATGTTGTCTGCGGAATTTCTGGCCGCCCAGGCGGTGGGCGCGGAGGTGGCGCCATAGCAGCCGTTCCGCGTCTGTCATGTTTTTACGCAGATGCCTGGCGCGCTGGATTTGATGCTGTGTTGCCACCTTAATCCCCCCCTCTCCCCAACCCCTCTCCCTCCAGGGAGAGGGGCTTTACCGGTCATGCTGCCTGTGACGACTCCAGGAAGTCCTGCGCGAAGCGTTGCAGTACGCCGCCCGCTTCGTAGATCGAGACTTCCTCCGCCGTGTCCAGGCGGCAAGTGACCGGCACTTCCACACGCTCGCCGTTCTTGCGGTGGATCACGAGCGTCAGATCGGCGCGCGGCGTGCGCTCGCCAATCACGTCGTACGTTTCCGTGCCGTCAATGCCCAGCGTCGTGCGGTTCGTGCCCGCCTTGAACTCCAGCGGCAGCACGCCCATGCCGATCAGGTTCGTGCGGTGAATGCGCTCGAAGCCCTCCGCCACGATCACTTCCACACCCGCCAGACGCACGCCCTTGGCCGCCCAGTCGCGCGAGCTGCCCTGGCCGTAGTCCGCGCCCGCCACGATGATGAGCGGCTGCTTGCGCTCCATGTAGGTCTCAATCGCTTCCCACATGCGCGTGACCTTGCCTTCCGGCTCGATGCGCGCAAGCGAGCCCTTCTTCACGGCGCCGTCCACCACGGCCATCTCGTTGATGAGCGTGGGATTCGCGAAGGTCGCGCGCTGCGCCGTGAGGTGGTCGCCGCGGTGCGTGGCGTACGAGTTGAAGTCCTCTTCGGGCAGGCCCATTTTCGCGAGGTATTCGCCCGCTGCGCTGTTGGCCAGGATCGCGTTCGACGGCGACAGGTGGTCGGTCGTGATGTTGTCGCCAAGCACGGCGAGCGGGCGCAAGCCCTGCAACGTGCGCTCGCCCGCGAGCGCGCCTTCCCAGTACGGCGGACGGCGGATGTACGTGCTCTGCGCGCGCCAGTCATAGAGCGGGTCGGTGGTCTCGCCGCTGGCGGCGGTGGCCGCGAACATCGGCTCGTAGACCTTGCGGAACTGCTCGGGCTTCACGCTCTGCGCGACGATGGCGTCGATTTCCTCGTCGCTCGGCCAGATGTCCTTCAGGTACACCGGCTTGCCGTCCTGGTCCGTGCCCAGCGAATCCTGCTCGATATCGAAACGGATCGTGCCTGCAATCGCGTACGCGACCACGAGCGGCGGCGAGGCAAGGAACGCCTGCTTCGCATACGGGTGAATGCGGCCGTCGAAGTTGCGGTTGCCCGAGAGCACGGCGGTGGAGTACAGGTCGCGGTCGACGATCTCCTGCTGGATCTTCGGATCGAGCGCGCCCGACATGCCGTTACA
>JAITTX010000211.1 GCA_031286755.1 Paraburkholderia sp. | reverse complement strand
CAAGTAGGCGTGCTCGCCGCGGCGCTGCTCACGCCGTGGCTCCTGCCCGTGATCGGCTGGCGCGGCATGTTCGCGCTCGGCCTCCTGCCCGCCGTGGTGTCGTTCGTCGTGCGCCGGCGTGTGGAGGAGCCCGAACTCTTCGTGGCGCACCGTGCGCGAGTCAGCAAGACGCCGGCACACGAGCGCGGCGCCTGGCTGCGCGCGCTCGGCCTGCTGGTCGCCGACGCCCGCACGGCGCGCGCGAGCCTCGGCGTGACAGTGCTCTGCTCGGTGCAGAATTTCGGCTACTACGGGCTCATGATCTGGCTGCCCGCCTATCTTTCGAAGTCCTTTGGCTATTCGCTCACGAAGTCCGGCCTGTGGACCGCCGCGACCGTTGCGGGCATGGCGCTCGGCATCTGGCTCTTCGGCATCGCCGCCGACCGCTTCGGGCGCCGGCCCACGTTCCTGTTCTATCAGGCGGGGGCGGTGGCGATGGTGTACGTCTACGCGCACCTGAGCACGCCGTTCGCGCTGCTGATCGGCGGGGCGGCCATGGGCGTGTTCGTGAACGGCATGATCGGCGGTTACGGCGCGCTCATTTCGGAGCTTTATCCGACGGCCGCGCGCGCCACCGCCCAGAACGTCCTTTTCAATATCGGCCGGGCGGTCGGTGGTTTCGGGCCGCTCGCGGTTGGCGCGATGGCGGCCCGCTATTCGTTCACGGTGGCGCTCGGCATGCTGGCGGCGATCTACGTGCTGGACATCTTCGCGACGCTCTTCCTGATTCCCGAACGGCGCGGCGCGGCGCTCGAGTAAAGCCCTGAATCCGACGGGATCGACCAGCCGGGGTGCGGCGCAACGCCGCATCTCGCGTCGCATGGGATGTCATGCGCGGTGGCGCATGACCTGTGGCATGGGTGTCGCACAGGAGTCTATCGGGGCCGTATGAAGCGTCCTGCGATGCGAGTCACAGGGCGATCCCGGTGCGCGACAAATTCTGGGTATCAGTCTTTGACCCGACTCGCCGCGCTCATGGCGAGGTGTACACTAATCCCCCGCCATTTCGCCCGCGCCGTTTCGCCTATGGATCGGGCCTGCCGCCGCCGCTTTTGCTGCATGTGCGCAGGACCCGCCCCTGTCGAAAACCTTGAGCGTCGCGCGAACCGGCGGGCCAACGAACATAAAATTCACTCGTCTCTCACGTCCTGGCAGGCCCGAAAATGGATGAACAACTGAAGCAAAGCGCGCTCGCGTATCACCAGAATCCGAAGCCCGGCAAGATTTCGGTCACGCCCACCAAACCGCTCTCCAACCAGCTCGACCTGTCGCTCGCGTATTCGCCGGGCGTCGCGGCCGCTTGCATGGCGATCTACGATGAGCCGCTCGACGCGCAGAAGTACACCTCGCGCGCCAACCTCGTCGGCGTCGTGACCAACGGCACGGCCGTGCTCGGTCTCGGCAACATCGGCCCGCTCGCGGCCAAGCCCGTGATGGAAGGCAAGGGCTGCCTGTTCAAGAAGTTCGCGGGCATCGACGTGTTCGACATCGAGCTCAACGAGACCGATCCGGACAAGCTCGTCGAGGCCATCGCCATGCTCGAGCCCACGCTCGGCGGCATCAACCTCGAAGACATCAAGGCGCCCGAGTGCTTCTACATCGAGCAGAAGCTGCGCGAGCGCATGAAGATCCCCGTCTTCCACGACGACCAGCACGGCACGGCCATCATCGCTTCGGCGGCCATCCTCAACGGCCTGAAGGTCGTGGGCAAGGATCTCGCCAACGTGAAGCTCGTGTGCTCGGGCGCGGGGGCGGCGGCTATCGCGTGTCTGGACCTGCTCGTCAAGCTGGGCCTGAAGAAGGAGAGCATCCTCGTTGCCGACTCGAAGGGCGTGATCTACGAAGGCCGCGGCAATCTCGATCCGTCGAAGGCGCGCTACGCCGCCAACACCGAAGCGCGCACGCTCGGTGATGCCACCAGGGGCGCCGACGTGTTCCTCGGCTGCTCGGGCGCGGGCGTGCTCAAGCCCGAGATGGTCAAGGAGATGGCCGACAAGCCGCTGATTCTCGCGCTGGCCAATCCGGAGCCGGAAATCCGCCCGGAAGAGGCGAAGAAGGTGCGTCCGGACGCGATCATCGCCACGGGCCGTTCGGACTATCCGAACCAGGTCAACAACGTGCTGTGCTTCCCGTTCATCTTCCGCGGCGCGCTCGACGTGGGCGCCACGACCATCACGGAAGAGATGAAGCTCGCGTGCGTGCGCGCGATCGCGGAACTCGCCGAAGAAACCGACCAGGGCGATGAAGTGGCGAAGGCCTATGAAGGCCACACGCTCGAATTCGGCCCGGAATACCTGATTCCCAAGCCCTTCGACCCGCGCCTCATCATCAAGATCGCGCCGGCCGTGGCGCAAGCCGCGATGGACTCGGGCGTGGCCACGCGCCCGATCGCCGACATGGACGCGTATCGCGAGGAGCTCGGCGCAACCGTCTACCGCTCGGGCATGGTGATGCGCCCGGTGTTCGTGGCGGCCAAGGCCAACTGCGCGCGCATCGTGTTCGCCGAGGGTGAGGACGAGCGCGTGCTGCGTGCCGCCCAGTTCGTGCTGACCGAGAAGATCGCCAGGCCCATCATCGTGGGCCGTCCTTCGGTGGTGGAGATGCGCCTGAAGAAGATGGGCTCGAAGCTGCGTCCGGGCACCGACTTCGAGATCGTCGATCCGGAAGACGATCCGCGCTTCCAGAAGAGCTGGCAGGCGTACCACGAACTCGGTGCGCGCCAGGGCATCACGCCCGAAGTCGCGAAGGCTTCGATGCGCAAGTTCAACACGCTGATCGGCGCGATTCTCGTGCATCTGGGCGATGCGGACGGCATGATCTGCGGTCTCGTGAACAGCTTCGACTATCACCTCAAGCACATCGAGCAGGTGCTGGGCAAGGCCGCCGATGCCGACAGCTACGCGGCCATGAACCTGCTGATGCTGCCGGGCCGCAACCTGTTCATCAGCGATACCTACGTGAACGAAGTGCCGAGCGCCGAGCAGCTCGCCGACATGACGATTCTCGCCGCGCGCGAAATCGAGAAGTTCGGCATCACGCCGAAGGTGGCGCTGCTGTCGAGCTCGAACTTCGGCAGCGTGCGCTCGTCGACCTCGCAGCGCATGCAGGCCGCGCGCCAGTTGATCGCCGAACGTGCGCCGCAACTCGAAGTGGACGGCGAAATGCACGGCGACGCGGCGCTCTCCGAACTGATCCGCAAGCAGTCGTTCCCGGGCACGACGCTCGCGGGCGAAGCGAACCTGCTGATCATGCCGAACGTGGAAGCGGCGAACATCGCGTACAACCTGCTGAAGGTGGTGGGCGGCGAAGGCGTGACGGTGGGCCCGTTCCTGCTGGGCGCTTCGAAGCCGGTGCACATCCTCACGCCGGCGGCGACGGTGCGACGCATCATCAACATGACGGCGGTGGCTTCGGCGAATGCCAAGGTGAACAAGGCCGCGCGCTAAGCGGGGTTTTTGCGAAGCCGTTGAGGCGGCGGCGCGCTACGGCGTGCCGCTGGCCGCGCAAATGAGAAGGGCGCTTCGCTTTTGGCGGAGCGCCCTTCGTTTTTATGGCTTCGTCGCGAAGGCCGGAATCAAGCCGCGTGGCGCGCGCTTCCGTTCTCCGGCGAGCGCCAGTTCGCGAGCAGCGTCGCCCACTTCGCGCGCGTGGCCTTGAGGTTGTTCTCCTTCACGTGGCCGTAGCCGCGAATCGCATCGGGCAGATTCGCGAGCTCGATCGCGAGCGGGAGGTTCGCCTCGCTCAATCCGCCGATGACTTCGCGCATGAGCGCCTCGTACTCGCCGATCAGCGCGCGTTCGTGGCGGCGCTCCTCGGTGCGGCCGAATGGATCGAGCGTCGTGCCGCGCAGGAACTTGAGCTTCGCCAGCACGCGCAAGGCCGTGAGCATGCGCGGGCCGTACTGTTTCTTCACCAGATGGCCCTTGTCGTCGTGCTTCGCGAACGACGGCGGCGCGAGATGGAAGTTGAGCTTCCAGTCGCCCTCGAAGCTCGCCTTCAGCTTCTCGACGAACGCCGGATCGGCGTAGAGGCGCGCGACCTCGTACTCGTCCTTGTACGCCATCAGCTTGTGCAGGTTCTTCGCCACGGCTTCGCTGAGCGATTGCCCGTTCAGGCTCGCATCGGGGAGATCGAGCTTCGCTTCCGCACGCCGCACCTCGTCGACGAACGCGCGATAGCGCTGCGCATAGGCCTCGTTCTGATACGCGGCCAGATATTGAGCGCGCTTTTCGATGAGCGCGTCGAGCGCCCTGGGCGTATGCAGCGAGACGATCTTCGCGCCGCTGGCATCGGCGTCCGGCGCGGGCTGCTTCACCATCACCAGCCGGTCCACGGTTTCATGGTCGTGCGCGACGCGCCGGCCCCATTCGAACGCCGCGAGATTCTTCTCGACTTGCACCGCGTTCAACTCGATCGCGCGCGTGAGCGACTCGTGCGTGAGCGGCAGCCAGCCGTGCTGCCACGCGTAGCCGAGCACGAACGGGTTCGTGTAGATCGCGTCGCCGAGCAACGCGAGCGCATAGCGGTTCGCGTCGACGGTTGCGACATGGTCGGCGCCGGCTGCCGCGCGCACGTCGGCTTCGGTGTTGGAGCCCGGGAATTGCCACTGCGGGTTCTTGATGAACTCGGCGGTGGGCGTGGGCGCGCTGTTGAGCACGACGTGCGTGTGGCCTTCCTGCATGCGCGAGACGCAGTCGTCGCTGGCGGTCACGATGGCGTCGCAGCCGATCACGAGCCCCGCCTCGCCCATGGCGATGCGGGTCGA
>JAITTX010000183.1 GCA_031286755.1 Paraburkholderia sp. | reverse complement strand
GCGCTCGCGAGCGCGACCGTGCCGCGATCCTTTGCGTCGGCGCCATAGATGAGCCGCATGAGCTCGGTGCGCCCCGCGCCGATCAACCCCGACACGCCGAAGATCTCCCCCGCGCGCACGTCGAACGAAACATCGCGCACGACATTGGCGCGGCCGATCCCATCCACCCTGAGCAAAGGCGCGCCGATGCGCCGCTCACCCAGTTCGATGCGCTCGCCAAGCTCGCGCCCCACCATCAGCGCGACGATGCGCTCGGGCGTGAGGTTGGCCATGGCGTCCACGCGCACGAGCCGGCCGTCGCGCAGCACCGCCACGCGCTGCGCGATGCGTTCGAGCTCCTCGAGCCGGTGCGAGATGTAGACGAGCGCCACGCCGCGCGCCTTGAGCCGGGCGATCTGCTCGAACAGCAGTTCGACCTCGCGACCCGTGAGCATCGCCGTGGGCTCGTCGAGTATCAGCACGCGCAGCGGCGCGGCGCCTTGCGCCTCGTCGCCGATCAGGTTGCGCGCGATCTCCACTAACTGCTGATGGCCGATGCCGAGCTCGCCCACGGGCGTATCGGGCGCGATCGCCTCGAGCCCGACTTGCGCCATGGCGGCGCGCGCGTCCTCGTGCAGGCGCGCGCGATCGATCCAGCCCGCCCAGCCAAGCGGACCGAAGCGGCGCGGCAAGCGGTTCAGAAACAGGTTTTCGGCCACCGAAAGCGTGGGCAGCAGGTTGAGCTCCTGCATCACCATGCGCACCCCGAGCGCTTCCGCTTCCTTGCGGCTCGCCGGTGCGTAGGGCTGCCCCATGAGCGTCATGGTGCCGGCGCTGGGCGCCGTGAGCCCGCCCACGATCTTCGAAAGCGTGCTCTTGCCCGCGCCGTTCTCGCCCGTGAGCGCAAGCACTTCCCCCGCGTGCAGCGCGAGGCTGACGTCGGCGAGCACCGGCTGCTCGTAGGTCTTGCCGGCGCCCGTCACGGTCAGCACCGCGCCGCGCGCGGATGCGGGGGGCTGTGCGTCGGGGGCAATTGCTTCCATCACGATCCTGTTATCGCGAGCCGCGCCGCCGGGATCCCGCACAGGAAGGCGCGGGATTGCGGAGCGGGCGACCGCCGTTCAGGCAGCACATTCAAGCGGCACGACCACCGCGGCCCGCTCGCTTGTGCAGCCATCACGGTACGAATAACGGCGGCGTGGCGGTTTTCTTGAGCGCTTACTTCGCGCTGTCCTTCGTCACGAGTACGACCGGCGTTTCGACCACCCCCGAGAGCTGGGACTGCTTCTTGTGCTCCTTGAGCGCCTTGAGCGCGGTGTCGATGCCGAACACGGCTTGCTTCGCGGCGTACTGGTCGGCGGTGGCGAGCACGCGGCCGTCCTTGAGCATCGGCTTGATGGCGTCGATGTCGTCGTAGCCCACCACGTAGACCTTGCCCTGCTTGCCGGCCGCCCGCACCGCCGACACGGCGCCGATCGCCATGTTGTCGTTGCCGCACAGGAGCGCTTTGATGTCGGGGTATTCGTTGAGCATGGCCGAGGCGACCGCATTGCCCTTGTCGATTTCCCATTCGCCCGACTGCACCGAGACGATCTTCGCGCCCACGGCCTGCATCGCGTCCTTGAAGCCCGCCGTGCGCTGCTGCGCGTTGGTGGTGGTCGAGACGCCTTCCACGATGCCCACCTGATCGCCGGCCTTGAGCTTCTTCGCGAGATAGTCGCCGACGAGGCGCGCGCCCTTCTGGTTGTCGGGGCCCACGAACGGCACGTTCAAGTCCTTGGACTTGAGCACGTCGGGGTCGAGCCGGTTGTCGATGTTCACGACGATGATGCCCGCGTCCACCGCCTTCTTCACGACCGGCACCAGCGCCTTGGAGTCAGCGGGCGCGAGCACGATGGCATCGACCTTCGAGACGATCATCTGCTCGACGATCTGGATCTGCGCGGCCGTGTCGGTCTCGTTCTTGATGCCGTTGGTCACGAGGTCGAACGCGGACGCGTTGTGCTTCTGATAGTCCTTCGCGCCGTTCTCCATGGTGAGGAAGAACTCGTTGGCGAGCGACTTCATGACGAGCGCGACCTTCGGCTTGTGGCCGGCCGCCGACTGGGCGTGGGCGGCCAGCGGCATGGCGGCCGCGAGCGTGACGGTGGCCAGTGCGGCTGCGGCGCCAAGAACGCGCCGGCGAATGCGGGAGTTCATCGTTTGTGTCTCCGGTTGTCGGGCCCGGGCGGGCCGTGTTTCTGGTTATGCGCAAACGTTTTCAGGCGCCCCATTCTCGGCGCGCGCGGCCGGCGATGTCAATCACGCGGGCCGCTGTGCGCTACGCGGAGCCAGATGGCTTACGTTGCAGCGCAGCAGCCGTCGCGGCGTGGATCTTAGAGCCACCCCCCACGGCGAAACAGGACGAACAGCACGATGTCGATGATCGCCATCGCGGCAAGGCAAACCTGGTAACCATACTTGAAATGCAACTCGGGGATGTTCGCGAAGTTCATCCCGTAGATACCGGCAATCATGGTGGGCACCGCGAAGAGCGCGGCGAACGAGCCGAGCCGCTTGGTCACCTCGTTTTCGGCGAGCGAGATCATGCCGAGATCCACCTGGATCGCCGTGACGATCATTTCGCGGCGCGCGTCGACCGCGTTGGACACGCGCACGAGATGGTCGTAGACATCGCGATAGTACGCCTGCATGCCCGCGCAGATCTGCGGAATGCGCCCGCCCACGAGCTTGCCCACGGCGTCCACGAGAGGCGTGACGTGGTGCTGCACGATCACGAGGCGCCGCTTGAGCGAATAAAGATCTTCGATGATGGCGCGCGACTGCGCGAGCGAGTGCTTCTCGAAGATGCGGTCCTCCAGATCCTCGATCTCGCCGGAGAGCTTCTCCAGCACGGGCGCGTAACGGTCGACCACGCTGTCCATGAGCGCGTAGAGCACGAAACCGGCGCCCTCCTTGAGCAATTCCGGCTCGCGCTCGCAGCGCGCGCGCACGTCCGTGAAGCCCTGCTGCGCGCGATGGCGCGCCGAGAGCACGAAATTCGGACCCGCGAACACGTTCACCTGGCCGGTGACGATCTCGCCCTCCTCGTCGATCTCGATCGTATGGAACACCGCGAAGAGCGTATTGCCGTATTCCTCGATCTTCGGCCGCTGGTTGCCGTTCATCACGTCTTCGATGGCGAGCGTGTGCAGGCCGAACTCGTCCTGCATCGTGGCCATTTCGCCCGCGTCGGGGTCCTTGAGCGCGACCCAGACGAAGCAACCGGGTGTCTGGAGATAGTCGCTGATTGCCTCGACGCCGATATCGGCCAGTTTCTTGCCGCCCTGATACGCGGCGCAATTGATGAGCATGTGTCGTGTGCGTCCCGGCGGCGCCGGTGGGGGAAAATGGGCGCGCCGCCTGTCCTGAAGTTGATCGGTTCGCCAAGTTTAAGCGTTGCGCCGGTCCGGGCGCCGCAACGCGTGTCTCCAGCCGGCCCGGGCGCACGACGCGGCGCCGGGCCAGGCCTGCTCCGGACATGAACCTGACGCAAGCCTGACGCGGACCCGGCGTGGAGATGACATGGACCCGCTGCGGGCCTGTTGGGGTCCTGAGACGGACCACGACGCGGACCACGGCGCGGACGGCTTACTGCGCGACCCGGCGAATGCCGATGCGATGATCCTTGTCGAAGGTGACGCTCGCGCGGTTCGTGTAGCGCGGATCGACGAGGAAGCGCAGCTCGACGACCGGATCGAACTGCGTGGTCACGCCGATGCGGTGCACGCCCGGCTTCAGGTAAAACGTGACGTGCTCGCCGTCCATGAGGTCGGTGACCGGCTCGCCGTCGATATAGACGGGGGCGTCGCGGAACTTGACGATGAGATTGCTCGTGCGCTCGCGCCGCACGTCCACGGCGACGAGGCCCTCGCCCGGCTGCGTATAGCCCGGCTTGACGATGCGCCCGGCCGGCACCGGCTTGAAGGGCACCGGCGGCGCCCGCTCCTCGGCGCAGCCTCCCAGCGCCAGCGGCAGCGCCAAAGCGGCCGCCGCCACGAGCGCGGCCGCCCGCGCCGCGCGCCGCGAACCCGGGCTCACTCCGAACACGCGCGATGGCATGGGTGCTGTCCCCTCGTTGGTTTTTCGGTGCGGTCGTGGCACGCGCCGCGCGTCGGCCCTCGACGCCAGCGGCGGCCCGTTCCGTGTGCGCCCATGATATACGCGCACGGTGCGTGGCCCACGCGCGCCGCCGCACACTGCGCCGCAAACCGTCACCGCCCGCGGCGCACGCAGGGGCCCGGCCGCGCGGCGCATGGTTGGCACATCGATGGTATAAGTTTCTGAACGGACTCGATCCCGCCCGGCCATCGCGTCGAACACGTCACTCGCGTTATACGCATCACACAAGGAGCATGCAGGCGATGGGATACTCACGGCCCGCCAGGGCCCAGGACCGCCGTTCGTGACACGGCTGGTTTTCTTCTGCGGTCACGCCGGCACCGGCAAGACCTCGCTCGCCAAACGCCTGATCGGCCCGCTTGCGCGCGCGACGGGTGAGCCGTTCTGCCTGCTCGACAAAGACACGCTCTACGGACGCACCGGTGCCGCGACGCTCGCCGCGCTCGGCGAGGACCCGCACGATCGCGACAGCCCGCTATTTTTGCGTCACCTGCGAGACCCCGAATATCAGGGCATGCTCGACGCCGCGCGCGAGAATCTCGCGCTGGGTGTGAGCGTGATCGCGGTCGGGCCGCTTTCGCGGGAGGTGCGCGAGCGGCGCCTGCTCGACCGCGCGTGGCTGGGGGTGGCGGCGGACGTGGGGCTCGCCGCCGTCTGGGTGCGCACCGGCGAAGACACGGCGCGCCAGCGCATCGTGGCGCGCGCTCATCCCGACGACGCTTACAAGCTCGCGCACTGGGACACGTATCGCCAGCGGCGCTTCGAGCCGGCGGGCGCGCAGCTCGACGACCTCATCGTGTTCGACACGAGCGCGCCCGCGCCCGGCGACTACGACGCTTTGCTGCAACGCATCGTGACGGCGTCCGCGGCCTGATCGGAGTCCGATCGCGGCCGCGACACCCCTGCGCGGTTTCCTGCCTTACGCGTGCGCCGGCGCAAGCGCATCGAGCGCCGCGCCTTCGTACACCTGGCCGAAGCGGTTCGCGAGGAACTGCTCCAGCGACACCTGCTCCTGGCGCACGAAGCCCTTTTGCGGCAGCTTCTTTTCGCGGAACAGATCGAGCACCGCGCACATCGCGCCCGCGGTGGTGATCTCGATCGCGCTCATCGGCACGCCGCACACCGTCTTCGCGAAGATCTTGCGCGTGAAGACTTCCTGCACGAGCTGGCCGTGGCGCATGCCGGTCACGGTGATGAAGATCAGCACGACGTCCTGCTCGGTGGAGGGAATCGCGCGGCGCATGATCGACTTGAGCGTGTCGCGGTCGCCCGAGAGGCGCAGGTCCTCGAGCAGGAACTGCATGAGCGCGCGGTGCCCCGGATAACGCACCGACTTGTAGTCGAGCGATTCGACGCGCCCGGCGAGCGTCTCGCACAGCGTGCCGAGACCGCCCGAGGTGTTGAACGCCTCGTACTCCACACCGTCTAGCGAAAAGTGCTCGAGGCCTTCGAGCGGCAGCGCCATCTGCGTGTGGCCTTCGTGGATCGCCTCGCACGGCTGGCAGTACTCGTTGATGAGGCCGTCCACGCTCCAGGTGAGGTTGTACTTGAGCGCGTTGGTGGGGAACTGCGGCAGCGCCCCCACGCGCATTTTCACTTCGCGGATCTCGCTGAAGCGGCTCGCGAGCGCATGAGCGGCGAGACCGATGAAGCCCGGCGCGAGACCGCATTGCGGCATGAACACGTGATCGGCGCCGTCGGCGAGCGCGCGGATCGCATGCGTCGCGCGCACGTCCTCGGTCAGGTCGAAGTAGTGAACGCCCGCCCCCTTGGCCGCCGAGGCAACATTGACCGCGAGGTAGTAAGGCAGCGCGTTGATGAGCACGTCAAAGCCTTCGAGCGCGCCGCGCAACGCGGCGGCATCGCCGGAATCGACACGCAGGGTGGGAATGCCCTGCGCGGCGAGCTTTTCGAGCGCGTGGGCATCGCGGTCGAGCGCAGTGACTTCGTAGTCCCCGGTCTCGCGCAGCATGTGTGCAATGGTGTGGCCAATCAGACCGGCGCCTGCAATCGCGACTTTCATTCGGTATCTCCTTGGTTTTCTGTGGTTCGGGGCCATGCTCTGCCCGATGCACACAGTCTAAGGAGGTGCCAAATCGGATCCTAGACGCAAAATGATGCGCTTCGACGTGCGATTTCGTCGTTTCGACGATATTTTTCGTCATAGCGACGAAAAACCATAAAAACGGCGTCAATGAAGGCCGGCGGGAGGCCAGCGGGACCCGTCAGCCCGTCACGGTGCCGCGGTCGATCTTGCGCGCGAGCACGATCGACGTGGTGGTGCGCTCGACGCCCTGCATGCCGCCAATCTGGTCGAGCAGGTCGTTCAGGCGATCGGGGGAATCCGCGCGCAGCCATGCCACGTAGTCGTACTCGCCGCTCACCGCGCAGAGCAATTGCACCTCGGGCATCCTGGAGAGCCGCTTTTGCACGTCGGGGCCATTGCGCGGCGCGATGATGAGCCCGACCCACGCCTGCAGGCTCGCGTCGAGCACGTCCTGGCCGAGGCGCACACCGTAGCCCGCGATGACCTGGGAGCGTTCGAGCCGCGCGATGCGCGCGAGCACCGTGGTACGCGCAACGCCTAGCTGGCGCGCGAGATTCGCCACGCTCTCACGGGCGTTCTCCTGCAGCAGCGCAACGAGGCTGCGATCGAGGTCGTCGAGTTGGTCGAGGCGCGGCGGTCTCATCGTGGGGCGGGCTCCTGGGGGGCGGCTGAAGTGTCGCCGAGATATCGATTGATCGAATGCAGTGATTCAATATCGGGCCATTATCGCGCGCGGCACGCTGCGAACGAACCGCGAGCGAACTACGAACCGACCCGCGAGCGAATCGCGCACGCCCGATGCATCCCGGGTATGGCGGCTTATTTCTGCGCGTTTCGTTTGTAAGCAGTTGTCGCATCACAGCCGCATTTACACGATAACGTGGTACTAATAGCGCCTGTAACCGCCAGGTTTCGCATCTACTCGCTACGTAACCACTACGAATTGAAGTTCCAAGGAGCAACAATGAAAAAAGCTTTCGTGATCCTTGCTGCCTCGCTGTCGATGAGCGGCGCTTTCGCACAGACCGCCGCGTCGTCCGCCACGACCACGGCCGCGCCCGCGGCAGCCGCGGCGGCATCGAACGCCGAAGCCCGCGCCGCACAGCATCAGCAACGTGTGGAGGAGCGCATCACCTACCTGCACTCGGCGCTGAAGATCACGGCCAACCAGGAGCCGCAATGGAAGGCGTTCGCCGACGTCATGCGCAGCAACGGCCAGACCATGGCGGGCCTCTACAAGCAGCGCGTGGAAGGCGAGGCGCAGCGTAACGCGCTCGACGACATGAAGCAGTACGCGCAGATCACCCAGGCGCACGCCGACGACATGCAGAAGCTCGTCACCGCCTTCGAGCCGCTCTACACCAGCCTCTCGCCGGAGCAGAAGAAGCTGGCCGACGCCACCTTCCGCCATGGCCAAGGCCATGCGAAGCACAAGGGCAAGGGTAAGGGCAAAGCCCATTCGAAGGCGCCGGCTGCGGAAGCGGCAAGCGCTGCGGAAGCAGCCAGCACGCCGGCTGCGCAGTAAGCCGGCGCATCAAGTCGACGCATCAAGTCGATTCAGCTGGCACGCATTCGCCCGGAAGCCACTTCCGGGCCTGTTCGTGATACGCTCGCGGACCTCACGACGGCCGGGCATGTTTGCCCGGCCGTCGTGCTTTATTCGGCCATGATTCCCGGCTATTCTCCGTATCGACGCCGCATGACGCGGGCTGAGCCCGTGCGTCATTGGCGAGATACCTTCGCAACAGGTCCGCTGCCGCCACCATGATCGAACTGATCCAACTCGACCTCGCCACCGATCCCGCCGCGCAACGCGTGGTCAAGGACGAAACCGTCGCCGTCGAATTCGCCGCCGCGCCCGGCGAGCTGATGAGCCTCGAAGGCCCGAACCGCTATGCGCCGGGAGACGCGATCATCACCGGGGCAACGGGCGAGCGCTGGGTCGTTTCGCGCGAGCGCTTCGACCCGAAGTACCGGCCGGCCGACGCCGCACTCGCCCACGGCGCGCCCGGCGCCTATCGCAATCTGCCGGTCGTGGTGCTCGCCAGACGCATGGACGAGCCGTTCACGATCGTGCGCTCGGCGGGCGGCGACCGCCTCACCGGCGCGGCCGGCGACTGGGTCATGCAGTATGCGCCGGGCGACTACGGCGTGGTGAAGGCCGAGCGCTTCGCAAAGGTCTACCGGCTCGCCGATTGAGCCTCGCGCTCGCGGCGCGCCTCAGGCGAATTCCTCGTCGAGGTCGAGTGTGATGTCGCGCGGCGTCTCCTCGCCCTTCGCGTGCTGTTCTTCGAGCGAGCCGATCGTGGCTTCCACATAGGCGCGCAGCACGGCGAAGCTGCGTCCGCGCAGGCGTGGCGGCAGTGCCCGATAGCGCGCCAGCGCCGCCGGCGCGATGGCCACCGTGAGCGTCATGCGACGCGCGGCGGCGCCCATGCGCATCGCCACCCAATGCACGACGAGCAGCGGCGCGCCGGTTTCGGCGGGCTGCTCGCTAAAGCGCGTTTGTTCGGGGAACAGATCGGCAATCACGCGCGCGAGCTCCGCGAAATCGGGGCTTGCGCATTCAAACAGATAGTCTTCCATTGCAGGCAAAGAGAACGCAGGGGAAATTGATAAAACGTTGCGCATGCAACGGAGTGGCGTAAAGCGACGAACCGGATGAGCGAATCAGCCGTGCCGCGTCAAGCCGGGCGCGGCGTGCGCCTGCCCGCTGCGCAGGTCCGGAACAGCGCGACGGCCACCGCGACCGCCACGACCGCGTAGAGCGCATCCACCGCGACCAGCGGCACGAGGCGCGCCTGAAACATCGCGGCGGGCACGTCGATCAGCGCGTGCAGTGCAATGGCGATCGGCAGGATCGATTTGCGCCCTGCCCGCACGCCGCGCCACATCAGCACCGAAAGTCCGATCTGGAACACGAACGCAGCCGTGCGCTCGAGCGCGAACACGCCCGCCACCAGCGGCGAAAGCGTGGCGAGTACCAGATGCAGACGCAGCACGGCGTCCATCGAAAGATTGCTCAGATGCGCGTCGAGCTCGCCGCGGTTCGCGAGCACCGCGAAGACAATCCACTGCAACTGCACGAGCACGCCGACGAACCACGCCTCCGCGCCGCCGTGGCCAATGCCGTACGCGAGTCCCGTGCTGTCGGCCGGTGTATGCGACGCGCCCGGCTGCTGCCCTGCGCGCCGCGCGAGCATGCGCATCGCGATATAGCGTCCCACCTCTTCGCACACGCCCGCTGCGAGCGCACCGTAGAGCACGAACGCGAGCGGATTGGCGAGCAGTTGCGCCGTGACCGGATTTGCGTGCAGCACGTAGCCATTGAGCGCGCGCTCGATCACCGTCGCGAACAGCGCGAAGACGGCCACGCCCGTGACGGTGTCGCGCCAGTTGAAGGCGAACGGGCCGCGCAGCCGGCGATACAGCGAGATCGGCAGAATGGCAACGAAGAGCGTCGCGAGAGAAAGGCAGGCCAGCGTGACCGGATCGACGTGCATGGGGTTCCTTGTGACGTCCGGCGCGCGAGACGCGCGCCGCAGCCCGAATCATCGCAGATATCGGAGCGCTCGCGCAGCCCCGGCGGCGTCAGGGCCTAGCCCGGCGTCGAGGCCCGCACGACCAGTTCTCCCGGCAGCGCCTGCGCGCGCGTGGCCAGCGCCATGCCCTCGATGCGCTCGTGCAGGAACTGCACGGCCCGGTAGCCGATCTCGCGCGTGGGCTGGCGGATCGTGGTGATGCCGGCAAGCTCCGCCCATTCGGGATCGTCGATGGCGATCAGCGCCGCGTGCTGCTGCCACTGCGCGCCGAACTCCGCCTTCAGATGCAGTGCGAGCCGCAAGGCGACCGGCGCATTCGCCGCGAACAACGCGCAGCGCGCGTTGCGGCGCGCGGCGTCGGCGATATGCGCATCGAGCGCGGCGAGCGACGCCGCGACGCCCGCCTCGTCGTGCAAATCGAGCACGTGCGTGGTCGCGCTAACGCTGCGCGCGCCATGCACGGCCAGCCGGGCCACTGCGTCCGTTGCATCCGGCGTCGCGCCGACCGACGCCCGAAACGCCGCCTCGCGCTCGCGCCGCGAACTCACGTGCTCGAACGGCTGCACGACGAACACGAGGTCGTCGTAGCCGTGCGCGAGCAGATGCTCCACGCCCAGGCGCGCAGCGCCCGCGTTGTCGAGCCCGACCATGTCGGCGTCGAGCCCGTCCACGGTGCGGTCGACCAGCACGGCGGGAATGCCGCCGCTGCCCATCGGCTTGAGCATCGACTCGGGCACGCCCAGCGCGTTGACGATCACCCCTTCCACGCGATACGCCGTAAGCAGTTGCAGATAGCGCCGCTCCATGTCGACTTCGTTCGCCGCGTGGCAAATGAGCGGCATGTAGCCGAGCGCGTGGCACGCGGCCTCCACGCCCTGAAGCACTTCGACGGAGTAGGGATTCGCGAGGTCCGCGAGCAACAGGCCGAGCAGCCGGTTGCGTCCGCGCTTGAGCCCGCGCGCCATCTGGTTGGGTCGATAGTCGAGCCGCTCGATGGCGGCTTCGATGCGCGCGCGCAGGTCCGGCGAGAGCACCGAAAACTCGCCGTTCAGATAGCGCGAGATGCTGGTCTTGCCGGTGCCCGCCTCGCGGGCGACGTCGCTGATGGTCGCGCGGCGCGGCGGCGCGAGCGCGGGACCGCCCTCGCCCGTGCCACTGCTCCCCTGCGGGGCCGGTGTGTTGCGGGCGCCGCGCGTGCTCATCGCGCGAGCACCTCGCGATTGACGATGTTGCGATCGAGCGTGCCGGCCAGCGCCGCCACGAGGTTCTCGGCGGCACAGCGCGCCATGGCGTGACGCGTCTCGTGCGTGGCCGAGCCGATGTGCGGCAGCGCCACCACGTTCGGCATGCGCAGCAGCGGCGAAGCCGGATCGATCGGCTCCTTCTCGAACACGTCGAGGCCCGCGCCGTGGATCGTGCCCGCTTCGAGCGCGGCGATCAGCGCTCTCTCGTCGACGGTCGCGCCGCGCGAGGCGTTGATGAGAATCGCGCTCTTCTTCATCTTTTGCAGTTGCGCCGCGCCGATCATGTGGCGCGTGGCGTCGGTGAGCGGCACTTGCAGGCAGACGAAATCGGCCGTGGCAAGCAGTTCGTCGAGCTCGACGCGGCGCACGCCGTAATCGCGCTCGGCCACTTCATTGGCGCTGCGGTTCGTGTAGAGCACCTTCATGTTGAAGCCGAGCGCCGCGCGTCGCGCGACCGCGCCGCCAATGCGCCCGAGCCCGACGATGCCGAGCGTCTTGCCCTGCACGTCCACGCCGAATTGCGCGGGGCCGATACTCGCCTTCCAGTGGCCCGCCCTGACCCAGTCGGCCAGCTCGACCACGCGGCGCGCGCTCGCGAGGATCAGCGAAAAGACCGTGTCGGCCGTGGATTCGGTCAGCACGTCGGGCGTGTGCGCGAGCACGATGCCGCGCTTCGTGAGGTCGGGCACGTCGAACTGGTCGTAGCCCACCGAGATGGTCGAGAGCGCCTTGATGCGCGAACCGTCGAGCAGCGCTGGCGTGATCTTGACGCTGGCGCCGATCGCGCCGTCGGCGTCCTTGAGCGCGGCGGCGAACGCCTGCGCATCGCCGGCGTCGACGAACGTCACGTCCAGATGCTCGCGCAGGTACTCGGTCACGTCCGCGGGCAAAGTCTTGTAGGCAACGATTTTCTGCTTCATGAGTGCGCTATTTCCGTCTGCAAGGTTGCGTGAGTCAGGTCCTGCTCGCTAGTGTCCAGTGCTTCACTTTCCATGCGCCGGCGCGGCGTAGGCCCGGGCGTCGTCGCGGCGCGGCTTCACCGCGAGCGTGAGGACTACCGAGGCCACCAGCGCCGCGCTCATGAACGCGTATGACGCCGAGGGCGAGCCCGTGGCGCCGTTCAGGTAGCCCACCACATAAGAGCCGACGAACGAGCCGAGCGCGCCCATGCTGTTGATGAGCGCCATCGCGCCGCCCGCGACGTTCTTCGGCAGCAACTCCGGCACGATCGCGAAGAACGGGCCGTACGGCGCGTACATCGCGGCGCCCGCCACGACCAGCAGCGCATACGAGGCCCAGAAGTGCGTCGAGCCGAGCGCATACGAGGCCGCGAACGCAAGCGCGCCGAGCAGCAGGAACGGCCACACGAACGCGCGGCGGTTGTCGAGCTTGTCCGAGGCCCACGAAGCCGCGAGCATCGCAATGGTAGCAGCGAGATACGGCAATGCCGAGAGCCAGCCGGTTTCGACCATGCCGAGCGCCGAGCCGTTCTTCACGATCGAGGGCAGCCACAGCACGAAGCCGTACACGCCGATGCTCCAGCAGAAGTACTGTGCCGAGAGCAGCATCACGGCCGGCGTGCGGAACGCCTCGGCGTAGTTCTTCACCGGCTTGATGCCGGCCTGCTCGGCGCGCAGGGCGGCGTCGAGCGCGCGCTTGTCCTCGTTCGAGAGCCAGCTCACCTGGTCCGGCTTGTCGCGCACGAGCAGCAACCAGCATGCGGCCCACACCACGGCGGGCACGCCCTCGGCGACGAACATATGACGCCAGCCGAACGCGTGCACGAGGTAGCCCGAGACGATCGACATCCACAGCACCGTGACCGGATTGCCGAGAATCAGGAAGGTGTTGGCGCGCGAGCGCTCGCGCTTCGTGAACCAGTTGCTGATGTAAATCAGCATCGCTGGCATCACGGCGGCCTCGACGATGCCGAGCACGAAGCGGATCGCCATCAACGAGGGAATGTTGGTGACGACGCCCGTAAGCGCGGCACATCCGCCCCACAGGATGAGACTCACGAACACGAGCTTGCGCACGCTGCGGCGTTCGGCATAGACCGCGCCTGGCAACTGGAAGAAGAAATAGCCGAGGAAAAAAAGCGCGCCGATCAGCGAAGAAAGCCCGGGGCTGATGCCCAGATCGCGATTGATGCCGGCCGCCGAGGCGAAACCGTAGTTGGCGCGATCGAGGTAGGCCAGGCTGTACGTGATGAACACGATCGGCATGATTGCCCACCAGCGGCGCGGTGCGAGCGAGGTTGAGGTCATCGATGTCTCCTGTCGACCGGAGTTAGCGCTTTGGCTGTCGGCAGGAGTTAGTGCTTCAGCACTTACTCCTGCCCCATGCAAAGCTTCTCAGGGTTTCATGGTGCTTCGCCCTGTTCCGGGCAAAGCTGTTGGAATGATGGTCGGGCGCCTGCGCGCTGCGCTCAGGCGGCGCGCGGCTCGGTCGTGTCCCGTGCTTCGAGCGCATCGAGCTGCGCACGCGTGGGCAGCCCTTCGGAGTCGCCGCTCACCTGCACCGCGAGCGCGCCGATGCGGTTGCCGCGCGCCACGGCCTGTTGCAGCGCGCGCCCTTCGAGCAGCGCGCTCACCACGCCCACGGCGAAACCGTCACCGGCGCCCACCGTATCGACGACGTTCGCCACCGGCTGCGCCTGCACGTGGCCGCACTCGCCCTCGCGCGTCGCGAAGTACGCGCCCTGCGCGCCGAGCTTGACGATCACGCCGCGCGCGCCGCGCTCGAGATAGAAGCGCGCGATGATTGCCGGGTCGTCGGAGCCCGTGAGAATGCGGCCCTCGTTCACGCCGGGCAGCACCCAGTCGGCCAGGCGCGCGAGCTCGTTGAGCGTCTGGACCATCTCGGCCTCGGAGCCCCACAGGGTCGGTCGCAGATTCGGGTCGAAGGTGATCGTGCGGCCCGCCTCGCGCATCGCGCGGGCAAGCGTGAAAGCCAGTTCGCGCGAACTCGCCGAGATCGCGGGCGCCACGCCGCTCAGGTGCAGATGGCGCGCGCCGAGCACGTAGTCGCGCTTGAAATCGTCGACCGACAGATGGCTCGCCGCCGAACCGCGGCGGAAATATTCGACGGTGGGATCGCTGCCGTCGTCGTTCTTCGACTTGAGCTGGAAGCCCGTGGGATGGCGCGCATCGGTTTGCACGCACTGCGCGTCGATGCCCTCGTGCGCGAGCACGCCGCGCACGAATTCGCCGAACGAGTCGGCGCCCACGCGGCTCATCCAGCCCACCTTGAAGCCGAGGCGCGCGAGCCCCGTCGCCACGTTGAGCTCCGCGCCGGCCGCGCGTCTCGTGAAATGCGCGACGCGGGAGAGCGGGCCGGTGTCGGCGGCCACGAACATCGCCATGGCCTCGCCGTAGGTGATCACATCGAGTGGGTACGTCATGGAGTGTGTTCCTGAAAAAACGGATTCGTAGGCGCGAACGGCGGTGTTTGCGCAAGGGGCTCGCGGCGTCTGCCCGGGCGGCCAGGAAGCGCTCACGGAGCAGTCACCGGGCGTCGGATCAGGCCGCTTCTAGCCACGCCACGTAGCGCGCGGCGTCCTCGTTCACGCATGCGGTGTCGAACGGAAACTCGATGCCGCGCGGCACGTTCGCCGGCAGGCACGCGAGCGCCGCGCGGCACAGCGCGTCGTCGGCCGCGGGCGCGCAGGCGAAGCGGCGCGCGCCCGTGCCCTCGACGGCCTTGCAATGGATGTACTCGACGTAAGGGGCGAGCGCGGCGGCGGCCGTCAGCGGGGCTTCGCCAGCCCATTGCCAGTTGCCGATGTCGAAGGTCATGCCGATCAGCTTGTCCTGCCCCGCGGCGCGCAGCGCGTGAAAGAGGCCGACGAACTGGGCGAGACTGCCGCCCTGCTCGCGCTGGCCGTTTTCGACGACCACGCGCGGCGCTGGTGACGTTTGCGATGCTTGTGACGTCTCGCCGGCTTGCGCGCCCGCGACGTCCAGCGCATCGAGCACCGCCGCGAGCCGCGCCACCTGCGCGTCGCCGGCCAAGGCGCCCAGTTGCAGCTTGACGAAGCGCGCGCCGAGCGCGCGGCCGCAAGCCACGGCATCGCGCAGCGCGGCTTCATCGAGCGTGCCGTCTTCGCCGTACAGCGTGTCGGGCGTCGACCACACCGGCCACAGGCCTTCGCGCGCGAGCGCGGTGCCCAGTGCGCGCAGCGCCTCGGGCCGGGCGTCGGCGTCGGCCATCAACTCGCGGCGCACCTCGAATGCACGAGCGCCCGCCTCACGGGTCGCGCCGAACCACGCCGCGTGCCCATCGCGCCGGATCGCTCCGGCGCCGAACGCGCTCGCCACTATTGCTACTTCCGCCATCGCTTTCTTCCCGTTGCTGCCTTGTTCCTGCCTCGCCGAACCTGCGGAGCGATACGTCTGGAACCGGTTCCAAATCAGTGCTGAAAAAAAGCGCCTGTGCGCTTTCACCAATGGGCGGATAGTGCGCTGAGACGGCGCCGGGCGCCATCATGGAAATCCCCTAATCCCTTGATTCGCGGTGAAATCAGGGCGGGAACCTTGTGCCGCTTGCTCCGCCAGTACCATCCGCACCGCCATTGACTCCGCCGGCCGTCCACTGATCCGGCGCGTCGAGCAGGCACAGTTCGAGAAAGCGCTGGGCCACGCGCGAGGCCGCGCCGGCGTGCGGCACGATGATCGAAAAGCGTCGCGCCAGCGGCTCCGGGCGGATGCGGATCTGCTGGAGCGCGTCGTCCTCGTGGCGCATCGACATGGCCGACACGAAGCCGATGCCCATGCCGGCGCGCACCGCCTCCTTGACCCCTTCCACGCCCGCGATCTCCAGCGCAACGCGCATGGGCACGGCGGCGCGTGCGAACGCGCGCTCCACCACCTGGCGCACGCCCGAGCCGTCTTCGCGCAGCACGATCGGCAGGTCGGCGAAAGCGCTCAAGTCGCGCTGCAGCGGCGCCGCGGCGGCGCGCTCGCGCGCGTCCGGCCGCTCCTCACCCGTACGCTCACTCTCGCCCGCCGCCTGAGCGGCAAGCGCATGGCCACGCGGCGCGATCGCCACGATCTCGTCCTCGTGCCACGGGTGCACGGCGCAATCGGCGGGCAACTGCTCGCCCACCGGCCCCTCGACCAGCGCGATATCGAGCTCGCCGAGCATGGCGACCACGTCGGTCGTGTTGCCGCTCGCCGTTTCGAGCTTCACGTCCGGATAGCGCCGATGAAACGCCGCCACGAGGTACGGCAGGCGGTAGCTCGCGGGCGTCGTGCTCGCGCCGATGCGCAGCGTGCCGCGCTCGAGCCCGCGCAGCGCGTCGCGAAACGCGAGCGCGTCGCGCCAGGTGTCGCGCAGCCGTGCCGCGTAGGCCGCGAGCTGCTCGCCCGTGGGCGTGAGGCGCACGCCGCGCCCGTCGCGCTGATAGAGCGGCTCGCCGAACTCTTCCTGCAAGAGCCGCAATTGCCCCGATACCGCGGGCTGCGACAAATGCAGCGCGAGCGCCGCGCGGCTGATGTTGCGATGCTCCGCAACGGCGGCGAAAGTTATCAGTTGTTCCGGGGTCATCGCTTCAAATTATCGGGTTAACCTATATCTTACGTTGCAAATGACGATTTTTCATATCCTTATATCTAATTTAGGATTGGCGCATTCGTCAGTCAGACAAATTTGCCGCAAAAAACCATGTCCACACCGTCGACCTCCATTACTTCTGCATCCGCCGCGCGCGGCCAGCTCTATGGCCAACTGAACGGCGTGCTCTTCGTCGCCCTGTTCGCCGCCGCCGTCACGCGCATCGCGGCCCTGCCCGCCATCGCCGGTCTCGGCCTGAGCCCGTTGATCGTCGGCATCGTCGGCGGAGCGATCTACGGCAACGGGCTGCGCCACGGCATGCCGGAAAGCTGGGCCGCTGGCGTCAACTTCTCCGCGCGCAAGCTGCTGCGCATCGCGGTGGCGTTCTTCGGGCTGCGCGTGAGCCTCCAGGAAATCGCCCAGGTGGGCCTGCCGGGCCTCGTGGAGTCGGCGGTGATCGTCGTGAGCACGCTCGCGATCGGCACCTGGGCCGGCATGAAGCTCATGAAGCTCGACCGCGACACCGCCATCCTCACCGCGGCCGGCAGCGCGATCTGCGGCGCCGCCGCCGTGCTCGCCTTCGAATCCACGCTGCAGTCGAAGCCGCACAAGAGCGCCATGGCGGTGGGCAGCGTGGTGCTGTTCGGCACGCTCTCGATGTTCCTCTACCCGCTGCTCTACCGCGCCGGCTGGCTGCATCTCGACACCATGGGCGCCGGGCTCTTCTTCGGCGGCACGATCCACGAAGTCGCGCAGGTCGTGGGCGCGGCGAGCAACGTGAGCCCCGAGGCCACGCACATCGCCACCATCGTGAAAATGACCCGTGTGATGCTGCTCGTGCCAGTGCTGCTCGCGCTCGGCGTCTGGCTCAATCGCGCCGCGCGCGGCACCGGTGAGGGCCAGCAAGGCGCCCGCAAGCTCGCCGTGCCCTGGTTCGCACTCGGCTTTCTCGCGCTCGTCGTGGTGAACTCGTTGCACGTGCTGCCGGACGCGGCCACCCAGACGCTCAACATGCTCGACACCTTCGCGCTAACCATGGCCATGACGGCGCTCGGCATCGAGACCCGGGTCGCTCAGATCCGCCAGGCCGGCCCGCGTGCCCTGACCACGGGCTTGATCGTCTACGTCTGGCTGATCGGCGGCGGCCTCGCCATCACCTGGACCGTGGAGCGCCTCTTCGGATGATCCGGCGCAGCAGGAACTTCCTTCGTTTGAGAGACCGCGACCCGGCCCTGCCGGTCGCTTGCCCCGCCCCTGGCGGGGCTTTTTGCGTTTTTCGCGCCGGTAAAATTGCGCAGCGCCAGGATTCGAAACGGCGCGCGATGAGAAACGGCGGCCCGAGCGCCGCTGCGCCCGATTGCGCGCCATACTGTCGTCCCATGCCGCTCGCCACCCGGGCGGCCGTCGCGGCAGCGCGCCTTGCATGGGATCCGCGTACGGCGCTTTGCCCGGCGCTGGATCGACCGCGAAGCATGAGACCGGAGTAAGGCGCTTCGCGCCAACGCTGGATCGACAGGAGACGACCGATGGCATACGAACTCTATTACTGGGACGGCCTGCAAGGCCGGGGTGAATTCGTGCGGCTCGCGCTGGAGGAAGCGCGCGCGCCCTATGTCGATGTGGTGCGCGGCGCGGAGAAGGACGGCCATGGCATGAGCGCGATGATGGCCGAACTCGACAGCGACAGCCCGTACCCGCCCTTCGCGCCGCCGTTTCTCAAGGACGGCGACACGATCGTGCCGCACGTCGCGAACATCCTGTTCTATCTCGGCCCGAAGCTGAAGCTCGCGCCGCGCGACGAAGCGCAGCGCATCGTCGCGAACGGCCTGCAGCTCACGATCGCCGATTTCCTGACCGAGGTGCACGACACGCATCACCCGATCGCGAGCAGCCTCTACTACGAGGACCAGAAGGACGCGGCGAAGGCGCGTGCGAAGGACTTCATCGCGCATCGCCTGCCGAAATTCATGCGCTACTTCGAGCGCGTGCTCGCCCAGAATCCGGACGGGCCGCGGCACATGATCGGCAAGGCGCTGAGCTACGTGGATCTGTCGATGTTTCAGATTGTGGCCGGGCTGCGCTACGCATTCCCGAAAGCGACACAGCATCTGGCCGACCACTACCCGCATGTCGTCGCGCTGCACGACGCCGTGGCCGCGCGCCCGAACATCGCGGCGTATCTCGCCTCGGAGCGGCGGCTGCCGTTCAACGAGACCGGCATCTTCCGCCACTATCCGGAACTCGACCGCGCCGCGCGCTGAACGCGCGGCATCCCCTGACCATAACCAGAACAACCGCCAAACCGCCGTGCTGTCATTCCTGCTGAAACTGCGCACCCGCGCCCGCGATCTCTTTCGCCTCTCCGACGCCCACACGATGCTGATCTGGTCGGTCATCGTGGGCATAGCCGGTGCGTTCGCGACCGTGCTCTTTCGCGAGGGCATCGCGCATCTGCAGATCCTCTTCACGGGCAGCGAGGGCAGCTTCGTCGCCATGGCGCGCCGGCTGCCCTGGCATACGCGCATCTGGCTGCCGGCCGCGGGCGGCTTCGTGGCGGGCTGCTGCCTGCTGATCGCCAAACGCAGCAGCGCGCCCGGCAACGACGGCAAGCCGATGCACACCGACTACGTGGAAGCCGTGGCGATCGGCGACGGCGTGATGCCCGTGGGCAAGAGCATCTGGCGCAGCGTCTCGTCGCTCTTCACCATCGCGAGCGGCGGCTCGATCGGCCGCGAAGGCTCGATGGTGCAGCTCGCCGCCCTCGCCGCCTCGCTGATCGGCCGCTGGGTCCACTTCGATCCGCAGCGCCTGCGCCTGCTGGTGGCGTGCGGCGCGGCGGCCGGTATCACCTCGGCCTATAACGCGCCCATCGCGGGCGCCTTTTTTGTGACCGAGATCGTGCTCGGCGCGATCGTGATGGAAAGCTTCGGGCCCATCGTGGTGTCCTCGGTGGTCGCGAACATCACGATGCGAGAATTCGCCGGCTACAAACCGCCGTACGAGATGCCGGTGTTTCCCGCTGTCACGGGTGTCGAAGTGCTGCTCTTCGTGGCGCTCGGTCTCTTGTGCGGGGTGCTCGCGCCGCGCTTTCTCTCGCTGCTCGACGTGACCAAGGCCGGCTTTCGCCGGCTGAAGCTGCCGCTGCCCGTCAAGCTCGCGCTCGGCGGTTTCGTCTGCGGCGTGCTGTCGATCTGGACGCCCGAGGTCTGGGGTAACGGTTATAGCGTGGTGAACTCGCTCCTGCATTCGCCGTGGACATGGACCGCGCTCGCAACCGTGCTCGTGTTCAAGCTCGTCGCGACCGCCGCGACCGTGGGCTCGGGCGCCGTGGGCGGCGTGTTCACGCCGACGCTCTTCATGGGCGCCGTGTTTGGCTGCCTGTTCGGCCAGGGCGTGCAGGCGCTCTGGCCGCACGCCTCGGCGCCCTATGCGTATGCGATGGTCGGCATGGGGGCGTTCCTCGCGGGCGCGACCCAGGCGCCGCTCATGGCGATCCTGATGATTTTCGAAATGACGCTCAGCTATCAGGTGGTGCTGCCGCTGATGCTCTCGTGCGTTGTCGCGTACTTCGTCGCGCGCGCCACGGGCAAAAAATCGATGTACGAGATCACGCTGCACCGCAACCGCGAGGAAGCCGAGCGCCTGCGCCTGCGCGCCACGCAGATGCGCGAACTGGTGCGCCCCGCCGACACCGTGGTGCGCGCCGACGCCACCGTGCAGGACATGACGCGCGTATTCCTCGAATATCCGGTGAAGTATCTCTACGTGACCGACGATAACGACCGCTTCCTGGGCGCAGTCGCGCTCGCCGACATCACCAGCGACCTGCTGCAAAAGCGCGATACCTCGAGCAAGCACGCGAGCGACTACATCAAGCCCTCGTTCGACGTGCTCACGCCCGACATGCCGCTCGCGGTGGCATTGCAGCACTTCATGTCGTTCCAGGGCGAGCGCCTGCCCGTGATCGAAAGCGCGCAGCATCCCACGCTCGCGGGCGTGGTCTACAAGACGTCGCTGCTCGACGCATATCAGCGCATGACGCCGGACCGCTAACCCCCTTCCTCGAAAGGCTTGCGCCGCGCCGCAACATGGCGCGGCGGCAACGCTCGCTCGCAAAAAAAAAGCACGCTCGTTCGAGCGGGCTGGCACATTTGCTGCCATTATGGAATCACCGCTTGCGTGTGCATCGGCGGGCGAGATTTCCAGCTCGCCGCGGGCCGTTTCATCGCACACCCAGCGGCGCGCCACGCTGCTCCCGGGTCTGCCGTGAGGCTTCGCCCCCGCAGCGTGGCTGCTCTGCCGCCCCGGTCAGCCGGATCGTCGCGGCACGGCACTTGCTGCGACCCTTGGGCCGCATGAGGAAAGGAGGTCGAGCGATGAAAACCTCGACACTGATGACCACCGTGCTGTTGTCTGCCTCGTGCTTTGCCGCACCTGTGCGCACCCAGGACGCCCAGGTCGACCACGCGAGCGCCATCGTCCACGCACCGTTCGTGCGCTCACCGATGGATGACGCCCCCGTGGCACCACCGGCACCCGATGTTCCCGTCACTGCAACGGGCCCCCAGCACTGGAAGTATCTGACCCTGCCGAAATCGCACCGGCTGGACCAGTCGCTAACCCCGGTGCTGCATCAGCAAACCTGAACGCCACGGCCCGCGCGCATGCTGCAATGCGCCGTGGCGCGCGGCGGCTCACGCGCGCCCGTGTGTGCACGCTTCATGCCGCTGCTTAGCGCCACCTCATGGTGTTTCAGCCGCGCTGAAGCCCGCGCGCATCCAGCGGCGGCGCGTGGCCGGGATTGTGTATGCTTGATTCGCGACGCCAGCCGCCGCCGGGCACACGAAGCCCCCGCTGGCCGATGCGACAGGCGAGCCCTCCAACCGCTGTTCCTGCTGAGCAAAGGATTTGACGCATGTCCGCCACGCCCATCCCCGAAGAGCCGATCGATCTCCAGTTCGCCGACGTGCTGCGCGAAGTGCGCTGGCCCGTCAACAAGGACGAGCTCGTGGAGGCCGCCCGCGCCGCCGGTGCGAGCAACGAGGTGCTGGCGATTCTCGACGGCCTGCCCGAGCAGGACTACCGCGACGTGGCCTCGGTCACGCGCCTGATCGGCAGTAACTACGGCCCTGGCCTCGGCATCTGAGGCCCGCTGCGCGCGCGTGTCAAACGTCGCGCCCGAACACCACGCGCGCAAAAAAGCGGCCGAGCACTTCCGCGGCAACCGGCGGCGTGATGTGCTGCGGATCGGCCGCGGCAAGAAATTGCACGCCGTCGCACAGGCCCATCAGCCCGATCACGAGCAGCTCGGGCGCAAGCGTGAGCGGTGTGCCCGCGCGCGCCGAAAACTCCTCGATATAAGCGGCCAACTGATCACGCTTGTCCTTCATGAACGCGTTAAAGCGCGTGCGAAAGCGCGCGTCGCGCGCCGCAAGCAGCTTGGCCTCGACCCACAGCAAAAACGCCTTGTTGTCCTGCGGCAGGCGGCTGTAGTACATAAGCACGCGCGCTTCCATCTCTTCGCGCGACACATCCGCGGCAAAAATCGCGCGCAAGTCGGCCTGCATCGCCTCGTGATCGCGCCGCAGCAGTTCCACCAGCAGCTCGGGCTTGCTGTGGAAGTTCGAATAGAACGCCCCGCGTGTATAGCCCGCCGCCTGAGCGATGTCTTCCACGCTCGCACCCACGAACCCCTTGCGCATGAACATGGCCTGTGCGGCATCGAGCAGGCGCTCACGCGTCTGGTCGCGGCTTTGCTCGCGGGTGAGTCGGGTGCGCTTCGTGGCTGGGCGCGTCATGGCGTAGGACAAACGGGCAGGAGATGGGACAGCGCGATAGTAGCGCGAGTCTAGCACTGAATGATTCCTCTGATTCAGGAGTGTATTCAGATACAGCATTGCATTAGAATTCGTTCGTTCATCTGAGACCGGCCGCGATGCAAGGCAGGAGACATCGAAGCGCATCACGCGCGGGCGGGCTCAGCAAAGGCGCGTAACAGGCCACCCCCAGAGGCCAACCCCCGAGGCCGCCCGACCAGGTTGCCCCCGGCCTTCCCAGCCAGCATGGGGCCTGCGCGCATGCTTCCAGGCGTGTCGAGGTTCATGTGAATCGTTGCGGTCGCGGCGCATCGAGCGGGATGCGCAACCAATCCAGTGGATTCGCCGAATCCGCCCAGTTCACCCAGCCAGTGCCACGGGCGTGCCGGCGTGGCTTGTCGCGCCTCGCGGGCCGGCTTGCCCCATTGATCGCGCTGTGCGCGCTCGCTGGCCTCCCGGCCTGTGGGAAGAAGCCGGAAGCCGCGCCCTCGCCGCGCCCGGTTGTCTCGATGATCGTCCATCCCGACGGACACGGTCCGTCAGCCACCTGGCCCGGCACCGTGCAGGCGCGCTACGCTACGCCGCTCTCGTTTCGCGTGAACGGCAAGATCGTCGAGCGCAGCGTGCGCCTCGGCGACACCGTCAAGCCCGGCCAGGTGCTCGCGCGCCTCGACCCGGCCGATTACGACAAGAACGCCGCGAGCGCGCAGGCACAGTACGACGCCGCGCAGCACCGCTATGTCTTCGCGAAGCAGCAGCTCGACCGAGATACCGCCCAGGCTCAGGCCAACCTCATCTCCCGGGCGCAACTCGAACAAACCCAGGATGCCTACGCATCGGCCACGGCCCAGCGCGACCAGGCGAAGCAGCAGCTCGCGCTCGCGCAGGACCAGCGCCGCTACACCCAGCTCGTGGCCAACCACGCCGGCGTCATCACCGCCGAGAACGCCGACACCGGCCAGAACGTGCAGGCGGGCCAGCCCGTCTATCAGCTCGCGTGGGCCGGCGACGTGGACGTGGTGAGCGATCTGCCCGAGAACGCCATCGGCGCGCTGCACATCGGCGATGCGGCCCAGGTCACGCTGCCCGCGCTGCCGGGCCGCCACTACACGGCCAGGGTGCGCGAGCTGGCCGCCGCCGCCGACCCGCAAAGCCGCACGTGGCGCGTGAAGCTCACGCTCGAGCAGCCGGGCGCCGAGGTGCGCCTGGGCATGACCGCTAACGTCGCGCTCGCCGCCAATGCAACCGGTGCAGCCAGCGCCGGACAGACGGCCGGCGGCGCCTTCACGATCCCGGCCACCGCCCTCTTTCACGACGGCGATGCGCCCGCGCTGTGGATCGTGCAAGGCGCGGACCACGTGCTGCAATTGCGCCGCGTGAGCGTCTCGCGCTACGACGCGCGCACGATCACGGTCACCCAGGGCCTGAAGGACGGCGAGCGCATCGTGCTGCAAGGCGTGCATACGGTCACCTCGGGCGAGAAGGTGCGCCCGGTCGCCCCGCTGCACCCTGAGGATTTCGCGTCATGAGCCAGCCCGGTAACCAGGAGCCGGGCTCCGATCATCAAGAGGGACGCTTCAATCTTTCGGCATGGGCGCTGCGCCATCGTGCGCTGGTCACGTTCGTGATCGCGCTCGCCACGATCTTCGGCGCGCTCGCGTACACGCGGCTCTCGCAGTCCGAGGACCCGCCCTTCACGTTCCGAGTGATGGTGATCCAGACTTTCTGGCCCGGCGCCACCGCGCGCCAGGTGGAGGACGAAGTCACCAACCGCATCGGCCGCAAGCTTCAGGAAACGCCCTATATCGACTACCTGCGCAGCTATTCGCGCCCCGGCGAATCGCTCGTGTTCTTCACGATGAAGGACTCCGCGCCGGTACGCGAGGTGCGCGAGACCTGGTACCAGGTGCGCAAGAAAGTGGGTGACATCGCGCCGACGCTGCCGCCCGGCGTGCAGGGTCCGTTCTTCAACGACGAGTTCGGCGACGTCTACACCAACATCTACGCGCTCGAAGGCGACGGCTTCTCGCCCGCGCAACTGCACGACTACGCCGACAACCTGCGCGAGGAGCTCTTGCGCGTGAAGGACGTCGGCAAGGTCGACTATTTCGGCGACCCGAACCAGCGCATCTACGTGGAGATCCCCAACGCCCAGCTCACGCGCCTCGGCATCTCGCCCACGCAGATCGGCCAGGCGATCGGCGCGCAGAACAGCGTCGCGGCGGCCGGCACGCTCACCACCGCCGACGACCGCATCTTCGTGCGCCCGAGCGGCCAGTTCACCGACCTCAAGGCGCTCGCGGACACGCTCATCAGCGTGAACGGCCGCAGCTTCCGCCTCGGCGACATCGCCACGATCCGGCGCGGCTACGACGATCCGCCCGCCACGCAGATGCGCTTCCAGGGCAAGGCGGTGCTCGGCATCGGCGTCACGATGCAGCCCGGCGGCGACGTGATCCGGCTCGGCCGCGCACTGGACCAGCGCATCGGCGAGCTGCGCCGCGAACTGCCCGCGGGCCTGAAGCTCGTGGAGGTGTCGAGCATGCCCGACGCGGTCTCGCATTCGGTCGACGACTTCGTCGAGGCAGTGGCCGAGGCCGTGGGCATCGTGCTCGTGGTGAGCCTCGTCTCGCTCGGCGTGCGCACCGGCATGGTGGTCGTGATCACGATTCCGATCGTGCTCGCCATCACCTCGCTCGTGATGTATCTGTTCGACATCGGGCTGCACAAGGTCTCGCTCGGCACGCTCGTGCTCGCGCTGGGCCTGCTCGTGGACGACGCCATCATTTCCGTGGAGATGATGGCCGTGAAGCTCGCGCAGGGCTGGAACCGCACGCGCGCCGCCGCGTTCGCGTACACCAGCACGGCGTTCCCGATGCTCACCGGCACGCTCGTCACGGTCTCGGGCTTCCTGCCCATCGTGCTGGCGAAGTCGAGCACCGGCGAATACACACGCTCGATCTTCCAGGTCTCGGCCATCGCGCTGATCGCCTCGTGGTTCGCGGCGGTGGTGCTGATTCCGCTGCTGGGCTACCGGCTGCTGCCCGAGCGCAAGCGCGATCCGAATGGACCACAAAGCGCGCCACCAGGCGCCGCGCCCGGCGAGCATCACGAAGAAGACATCTACGACACGCGCTTCTACCATCGCCTGCGCCGCTGGGTGGGCTGGTGCATCGAGCGCCATATCGTTGTGCTCGCACTCACCGTCGTGCTGTTCGTCGTCGCGCTCGCGGGCTTCACGCTGATCCCGCAGCAGTTCTTCCCGAGCTCTGACCGCCCCGAGCTGCTCGTGGACGTGCGCCTGCCCGAGGGCGCCTCGTTCGACGCCACATTGCGCCAGACGAAGCGCCTCGAGGAAGCGCTCAAGGGCCGCCCCGAGATCGATCATTCGATCGACTTCGTCGGCACCGGCGCGCCGCGTTTCTATCTGCCGCTCGACCAGCAACTGCAACAGCCGAATTTCGCGCAGTTCGTCATCACGGCCAAGTCCGTGGAGGACCGCGAGAAGCTCGCGCGCTGGCTCGAAACGAAACTGCGCAACGACTTCCCGGCCGTGCGCACGCGCCTGTCACGCCTCGAGAACGGGCCGCCGGTCGGCTATCCCGTGCAGTTCCGCGTGAGCGGCGACGACATCGCAACCGTGCGCGGCATCGCCGAGCGCGTAGCCGCGGCCATGCGCGCCGACAAGCGCACCGAGAACGTCAACTTCGACTGGGACGAGCCCGCCGAACGCTCGCTGCACTTCGAGATCGACCAGCAGAAGGCGCGCGCGCTCAACATCACCTCGCAGGACGTCGCGAACTTCCTGCAGATGACCTACTCCGGCTACACCGTCACGCAATACCGCGAGCGCGACAAGCTGATCGGCGTGGACCTGCGCTCGCCGCCCAGCGAACGCGTGGCCCCCGCCCGCATGCTCTCGCTCGCGATGCCCACGCCGAACGGCCCGGTGCCGCTCGGCTCGATCGGGCACCTCGTGAACACGCTCGAATACGGCGTGATCTGGTCGCGTGACCGGCAGCCCACTCTCACCGTGCAAGCCGACGTGCGCGAAGGCGCGCAAGGCATCGACGTCACGCATGCGCTGCAAAAGCAATTGGAGCCGATGCGCGCGGCGCTGCCCACGGGCTACCGCATCGAGGTGGGCGGCTCGGTCGAGGAAAGCGCGAAGGGCCAGGCGTCCATTTACGCGCAGTTGCCGATCCTCGTGATCGCCGTGCTCACGCTGCTCATGATCCAGTTGCAAAGCCTCTCGCGCGTCATGATGGTCGTGCTCACCGCGCCGCTCGGCCTGATCGGCGTGGCGCTCGCGCTGCTCGTGTTCCGCGAGCCGTTCGGCTTCGTCGCGATGCTCGGCGTGATTGCCATGTTCGGCATCATCATGCGCAATTCGGTGATTCTCGTGGACCAGATCGAGAGCGACATCCGCGCCGGGCACAAGCGCTTCGACGCCATCGTCGGCGCCACGGTGCGGCGCTTCCGCCCGATCATCCTGACCGCGGCGGCCGCCGTGCTCGCGCTGATTCCACTCGTGCGCTCGAACTTCTTCGGGCCAATGGCGACCGCGCTGATGGGCGGCATCACGAGCGCGACCGTGCTCACGCTGTTCTTCCTGCCCGCGCTCTACGCCGCCGCGTTCCGCGTGCGCAGCAGCGAGACCGACGCGCCGCGCTCCAACGTGGAGAACGCATCATGAGCCGCTTCCTGAACCGCTTCATGATCGAGCGCGCGCCGAAGAAGACACACCGCTCATCCACATCGCATCCAGCCGGCCCGCGCACCTGCGCGGCAGCGCTTGGCGCGCTCTTCGTGAGCGCCTGCGCCTGGGGGCCGGGCGGCGCGCCGCCCGCGATGCCCGAGCCCGCGCACTACGGCGCCGCGGAGCAGCCGGCGCAGACCGTGGCCGCCCAGGGCGTTTCCCAGCAGTTCGTGACGGGCGCGCAACCGGTGCCGCAATGGTGGACGCTCTACGGCTCGCCCGAGCTCGACGCACTTGTTGACGAGGGCCTTGCGAAAAGCCCGAACCTCGCTTCCGCCGACCACAGCCTGCAGGCCGCGCGCGAGCAGTTGCGCGGCCAGATAGGCAGCTCGATGCTGCCCACGGTCGACGCGCTCGGCGGGGCGCAGCGCGGGCGCGCCCCGGGCATCCCGCAACTCGGCTTCGACAAGCTGTACTACGACGTGTTCGCGGGTCTCGTCGACGTGCGCTACACGTTCGACATTTTCGGCGCGACGCGCCTGAACAACGCCGCGCTCGCGGCGCGCGTGAACATGCAGGCATTCCAGTACGAAGCGGCGCGGCGCTCGCTCGCGGCGAACATTGTCGCCAGCGCGCTGGGCGCGGCCACGCTGCATGCGCAGATCGACACGACCGAGCGGCTCGTCGCGCTCGCCAGCGCGCAGGCCGACGACACGCAAAGCCGCTATGCGCTCGGCGCGGTCTCGCACACCGACCTGCTCAACGCGCAGCAAAGCGCGGCCTCGCTGGCGGCCAGCCTGCCCGGGCTGCGCCAGCAACTCGCGGCGCAGCGCCACGCGCTCGCCGTGCTGCTCGGGCGCACGCCCGACGCCGCGCCGCCCGATCTCGACCTCGCGAGCCTGACCTTGCCCGCGCAAGTGCCCGTCGTCGTGCCATCGGATCTGCTCAAGTCGCGGCCCGACATCCAGGCCGCCGGCGCGGCGCTGATCGCGGCGTCCGCCGAGGTGGGCGCGGCCACGGCGCAAATGTTCCCGAGCATCACGCTTTCCGCGGGCCTCGGCCAGGGCGGATTCAGTTGGCCGGTCATCACGTCGGGGGCCGGCGCGCTCTGGATGATCGGCGCCTCGCTCACGCAGCCGCTCTTTCGCGGCGGCGCGCTCCTCGCGCAGCGCCGCGCGGCATTGCAGTCTTACGACGCGGCCAACGCGTCGTACAAGCAGACCGTGCTCGCGGCCTTCCAGGACGTCGCCGACCGGCTCGCCGCGCTCGAGCACGACGCCCAGGCGCTCGACGCGGCCAG
>JAITTX010000134.1 GCA_031286755.1 Paraburkholderia sp. | reverse complement strand
CAGCTCGACTGGTGCAAGGAAGCGCCGTTCTACACGCTCGGGCCGCTCACCACCGACATCGCGCCGGGCTACGACCACATCACCTCGGGCATTGGCGCCGCGATGATCGGCTGGTTCGGCACGGCAATGCTCTGCTCCGTCACGCCGAAGGAGCACCTGGGCCTGCCGAACAAGGACGATGTGAAGGAAGGCATCATCACGTACAAGCTCGCGGCGCACGCGGCCGATCTCGCGAAGGGCCATCCGGGCGCACAGGTGCGCGACAACGCGCTCTCGAAGGCGCGCTTCGAGTTCCGCTGGGAGGACCAGTTCAACATCGGTCTCGATCCGGACAAGGCACGCGAGTTCCACGACGAAACGCTGCCGAAGGACTCCGCAAAGGTCGCGCATTTCTGCTCGATGTGCGGCCCGCACTTCTGCTCGATGAAGATCACCCAGGACGTGCGCGACTTCGCGGCGAAACAGGGCGTGAGCGACGACGAGGCCCTGAAAAAGGGCATGGAAGTAAAGGCCGTCGAGTTCGTCAAGCAAGGCGCGGAAATTTATCAGCGCCAGTAAGGCGCGCCATACGGTTCGCCGCGCCGCGCGAGGGCATGCAAACATGCCTCGTTGCGTGCGGGGCGGCGAACCGGAGGCCGCAAGCGGCTGCCCGCCAGGGCTTGCCGCTCACAGATCCCCATCGCGGGCCGCTCTCCCGGCCCGAAATAATTTCTCACGACTCCCACATCTCGTTGACAAGCGCACACACCCGGATACCGGGCGCGCCACTACGATGAATGTATTGGAGGTGCTCAACGGGCGGACCAACGCCCGAGGCACCCCACCCAATACAAAGGAGTCGAACAATGAAAACCCTTGCACGCGCACGCACCCTTCTCACCGTGACGACGCTCGTCGCCGTGATCGGCAGCCTCTCGGCTTGCGACAACATGTCAAGGCGTGACCGCGACACAGCCATTGGCGCGGGTGTCGGCGGCGTCGCGGGCGCTGCGATCGGCGGCAATGCGCTCTCCACGATCGGCGGTGCCGCGGTGGGCGGCATCATCGGCAATCAGGTCGGCAAGTAAGAGCTGTATCCGCCCCACCTGACGCAGCGAAAAACATACGAAATTACAACAGGCAAATCAGCTGGCAGAATCGGTTTCACACGCCGGCTTCAGAGAGGATACGCGGCGCATGTCTCGCAAGAGCGTGCGCCGCGTTTGTATTTGGCCACGCAGAACCTACGCGTGCTCGCCGCAATGCGATGCAATCTCGCGAAATATGCGGTTATGCGGGCGCAACACACCGTCACGGCAAGAGGCGTAAGCTCGATCGCTCAGATTCCAGGTACACGACGCATCAGCCCGCTGGGACAGGAGTCCGCCATGAATCGCCCCGCAGCCGCACTCGTCAGACCTTGCACATCCAGCGCTCCCGCTCGCCCGTCACGGTCGAGGCGCTCATGGGCGCGCGGCACGCTCGAGCGGATCCCGGCGCTCGGCGCAACGGCCGCACTGCTCGCGCTTTCCGGCTGCTACTACTATTACCCATACGGTTACTCGCCCTACTATTCCGGCCCTGTGCCTGCGGCCGGCACGCAGCAGGAAAACGCGGTTTTGCAGACCAGTCCGCAGGCGAGCCAGCCGCCCAACCCCGCCCCCGCCGCCGTCCCCGACGCGCAATACCCCGGACCGCTCTATCCCTCGCCGCCCATGGCTGTCGCGGTGCCGGCATGGCCGGTCTACCCAGCTTACCCCGCGTATTACCCCTACCCCGCATGGGGCTGGGGCGCACCGGCCGTTTCCTTCGGCTTTGGCTACTGGAGCGGCGGCGGCCACAGGCGTCATTAGCATCCGCTTGCGCCAACGATGCACAACGCCGGCCCGAGGCGCCAGGCCGCCCGCTCGCGCTGCTCGACCGTATTTTCCCTCCTTGACGCTCCCGAACCATTTTCTATGCTGCTATTGGGTATCGGGGACTGAAGCAAAGCCTTACTGAATTCATCCTCCCTTACGGCGGCGCCCGGTTCTACCGCGCGCCGCGCGCACCGCCGACGCCACGCCCGGCACACCCTTGCGCCCGCACGCATCGATGCGCCGATACCAATCAGCACAAAGGAGACGTCATGTTCCATCAGCTGTTGACTCCCATCGGCAACTCGCTCTTCCTGTCGTTCATCGTCGCGGTGCTGCCGATCGCCGTGGTGCTCATCCTGCTGGGCTGGGCGCGCCGGCCCGCGTGGCAGGCCTCGCTCGCCGGCCTCATCGTGGGCATCGTCGTCGCCATCGTGGGCTGGCAGTTTCCCGTCAATCTCGCCATCAGCTCGGTGCTCAACGGCGTGGTCTTCGCGCTATGGCCGGTCATGTGGATCGTCGTCACGGCCATCCTGCTCTACAACATTGCGCTGCGCTCGGGGCGCTTCGCGGCGTTTCGCATGTGGCTGCTCGACAATCTGCCCAACGACCGGCGCATCGTGCTCGTGGTGGTGGGTTTCTCGTTCGGGGCGCTCTTCGAGGGTATCTCGGGCTTCGGCACGCCGGTCGCGATCACCAGTTCGCTCCTGATCATGCTCGGTTTCCCGGCGCTCGAGGCACTGACCTTCACGCTGATCTTCAACACGGCGCCGGTGGCGTTCGGCGCGCTAGGCGTGCCGATCACGGTGCTCGGCGCGGTCACCCACCTGCCCGCAGAAGCGCTCGGGCAAATGGTCGGCCGCCAGTTGCCGTTCTTCGCGGTGGCGCTGCCGTTCTACGTCATCGCCATCTACGCGGGCGTGGGCGGCATGCTGCGCATCTGGCCGGTGCTGCTGGTCTCGGGCGGCAGCTTCGCGCTCACGCAGTTCGTCACGGCGAACTTCATCAACTACAGCCTGACCGACGTGCTTTCGTCGCTCGTTTCGCTGATCCTCACGATCCTGTTTCTGCGCGTCTGGAAACCCGCGCCCGATCCGCACTTCGAGATCAAGGTCGATCGCGCGAAAGAAGTGCGCGGCGACGTGTCGGGCGCGCAGGGCTGGTATCCGTGGATCATCGTGGCCGTGGTCGTGATTCTCTGGACGATCGCCAAGGTGTTCGCGATCGGCGACCTGAAGGTGCCCTGGCCGGGTCTCGACAAGGCCGTCTACATCACGCTGTACAAAACGCCGTATGGCGCGATCTGGGACTTCCAGCCGCTCGGCACGGGCACGGCGATCCTGCTTGCGGCGATCATCACGGCGCTGGTCGTGCGGCTGAAGCTCGCCGACTTTGGCGGCGCGATCGTCGACACGTGGGTGCAGACGCGCATCGCCATCCTGACCGTCGCGACCATCGTCGGGCTCGCGTTCCTGATGAACTACTCGGGCCTCACCTACACGCTGGGCCTCGGCGTCGCCTCGGTGGGCGCGCTCTTCCCGCTGGTCTCGGCGTTTCTCGGCTGGGTGGCCGTGTTCCTCTCGGGCAGCGACACCTCTGGCAACGCGCTGTTCGGCAACCTCCAGGTGGTGGCCGCGAACCAGCTCAACCTGAACCCCGTGCTCATGGCGGCGACCAATTCGTCGGGCGGCGTCATGGGCAAGATGATCTCGCCGCAGAACATCTCCACGGGCGTCGCAACCACCGATCTCAAGGGCAAGGAAGGCCATGTGTTCGCGAAGACCTTCAAGCACTCGATCCTGCTGACGGTGCTGCTCGGCATTCTCGTGTGGCTGCAGCAGAACGTGTTCACGTGGATGATTCCGCCGCATTGAAGACGCCGCGCGGCGTACATGAAGGAAGGTGAAGGGGCATGAAAAAACCGCCTGCGAATAGATGAATTCGCAGGCGGTTTTTATCGATTGACTTGAGGGCGGCCTAGTTGCCGCCCGCTGCGTCTCAAGAACGCTTATTGCAACTGCTCGACCACGAGGCTCATGATCTCCTTGGCCGGACGCGACGAATCGACCTGACCGTTGTCGTCGAGGACCGACACGCGGGTCTGGTTCTCGGTCACGGCACGCACGTTGAGCTTGTACTGCTTCGCGACCTTGTCCTTGTGGCCGTGGAAGAGCTGGCTCCAGAAGCCCTGCTCCGCCGAGCTCAAGTCCTGCGGATCGACGTAGCGCAGGTAGTAGATGCCCTTCGTGCGGTTGCGGTCGTCCACCGTGAAGTTCGCGCGGTCGAGCGCGATGCCCACACGCAGCCATGCTTGGTCATACGGCTCGGGAAGCGTGAGCTCGGTCGACGTATATTGCCCGCCCGCGGCGCCGTTCGCCGACGACGTGTCGGACGGCGCGCTCTGGCCCGCGGCAGCGGCGTTCTGCGCCGCGATGGCGGCCGCGGCCGCGTCCGGGCCCTTGGCCGCCGCATTCTTCGCGCTGCCGTTGGCTTTCGCGTCGGCCTCGGCGGAGATCTGCGCGTCGGGCACGCCTGGCTTGGCGCGCGCGAGCGTCACCATGAGCCGCTTGAGATACTCCGTTTCCAGCGCCGGATCATTGGGCTTCGGCACCCATTTGCTGGTGTCGTTGTTGGTGCCGGTCAACTGCTCGCTCAGGCCCTTCTGGCTGATGAAGATGTACGTGCCGCCGGCGGGCGACGTTTCGAGGCGCGTGCGGTACTTGTTGCGCTCCGCCGTGACATACGAATTGCCCGTGGCCCACGAGAGCGTATTGCGGATGAGGCCGTCGTTGATCTTCGGATGGGTCTCGTTCCAGTCGGTTTCCATCACGCCCTTGTCGCGCTGGTCGACGATCAGCAGGAAACCCTGCTCCTGCCAGAAGCGGCGCACCTGCGGCCAGACCTGGTCGGGCGTGCGATTGTCGATGACAAGCCAGCTTTCCGTGCCGTCACGCTGGATGTGCATGCCGGGCACCTGCGGGAGCACCTGAGTCTCGTCGGACTGCGGCGCCTCGGCCTGGACCTGCTTGAGCGCGGACAGCGAGGTTTCGCCGCCTTGCGGCGGCAGCGAGCGCTGGTCGCCCGTTTCGTCGAGCATGTTCGGCGGAACGGCCAGCGACGCCTGTTTCGCCTTCGCGTCGCTGCGGTAATCGATCTTGCCGGGCGTCGGCGAGCTGCAGCCGGCGACCAGCCCGCCCGCCATCAGGAGCGCGAGCGCGCGTGCGGCAAGACGTTGGTGAAAATCACTCATGTTCGGGTAATCCCTTCGGCTAGGCCACGGGCTAGTTTCCGTGGATCAACCAGCCATTTTACCGGCGAGACGCCGTGCTGTGCAAAAACCGAGGCGCGGCGATGGCGACGGCCGCGTGAGACCAGGGCGCCAGGCGCCAGAAGACGGGCCTTGCAGCCGATTTTGACACCATCAATGTAACGTTCGTCAACATTTCAAAATATCCTCCCCAAACCCGTACGCCAGACAAATTTCTTTTTCTATCAATGCCTTATGGCGAAGCATGCTGCGCGGCAAAGTTTGCGTTCATCGGTATTAGGGTCGTGAGTGTCTTGCACAGGTGACCCGATGCTAATTTCGTCAAGAAAAAAGAGATAAGTCCGAAGAACAACGTACGGAGAGATTGATGAAAACTTGCAGCCGCTTGCAGGCGGGCCGCGCCACGGCCTTCGCCTGCCTCTTCGCATGCCTCGCGGCCGGCACCGCACCGGCCCGCGCAGCGCTCGGCGACACGGCCCCGCCCGCGGCTCCGCATGCACCCGCGCTCGCCGCCGCCCAGACACTCGCGGGCGGAGCGGCGCGCGTGACGAGCTACGTCGACGCGGGCGGCACGCACTTCAACGAGTACATCGCCACCCGCGACGACAAGATTTTCGCGTACACGTGGCAAGGCCCCACTCCACCGGATCTCGCTGCGCTGCTCGGCCGCTACGCCGCCGACTGGCGCAGCGGAGCAGCGGCGCTCCATGCCACCGAGCGCGACGGCCTGCACGCCGCGCGCGTCGATACGCCCACGGTCGTCGTCGAATCCGGCGGCCACATGCGCAGCTATGTCGGCCGGGCGTGGCTGCCCGCTGCGCTGCCTGCGGGCGTCACGGAAGGAGACCTGCGATGAGCACGCCGGGACGATGCGTTTCGATCCACGGGGTGTACGCACACACGCGCTCGATCGTGCTCGCGGGCGTCCTCGCAGTGGCGCTCGCGGCCTGCGGAGGCGGCAATGGCAAAGCAACGGGCCCCACCGTGCCCGCGAGCGCACCCATTGCCGCAAGCGCGCCGTCGGGTGCGAGCTCGCCCGCCCCGGCCAGCTCCGGCTCATCCAGCACGACCGGCACCGTGCCACAATCGACGACGCCGAATGTCGTTCAGGTCAGCGTCGCCGCCACGCCCACCTCGACGCGCAACATGCTCATGGTCAGCGTGACCGTGTGCGTGCCGGGCACGAGCACCTGCGCAACCGTCAATAACGTGCAGGTCGACACCGGCTCGCAAGGCCTGCGCCTGCTGGCCTCCGCCCTGCCGGCCGGATTCGCGCTGCCCGCCGTCAACGCAGGCGCCGGCCCGGCGAGCGCGGGAGAATGCGCGGCCTTCGGCACCGGCTACACGTGGGGCGCGGTGCGCAGCGCCGACGTGCGGCTCGCAGGCGAAGTGGCTTCCGCGCTGCCGATCCAGGTGATCGCCGACGCGTCCGTGCCGACCACGCCCAGTGTCTGCCAGGGCTTCGGGCTCGCCATGATCAACACCACGGCGCTGCGCTCGAACGGCATCCTGGGCGTCGGGCCCTTCAACGCCGACTGCGGCGCGGCTTGTGTCAATCAGCCTAATAGTTCGTGGTACTACGCATGTTCGTCCGGTAGCTGCACGCCGAGCGCGCAGCCGCTCGCGCAGCAGGTGAGCAATCCCGTTGCCGCGTTTGCCACCGACAACAACGGCGTCGTACTCGATCTGCCCGCGGTGCCCGACACCGGCCAGAGCGCGGTGCGCGGCGCGTTGATCTTCGGCATCGGCTCGCAGCCGAACAACGCGCTCGGCGGCGCGACGGTGCTTCGCGCGAATACCGTGACCGGCTTCGTGACGACCACGACCTCAGACGGCTCGGTCTATCCACTGAGCTATCTGGACAGCGGCTCGAACGGCTTTTTCTTCGCGGACGCGGCGCTCACCCGCTGCGGCGTGTGGTATTGCCCGAGTTCGCCGCTAAGCATCGGCGCGACGATCAAGGGAACGGACGGCATCAGCGCGCCGGCCGCCGTCCCGGTGGCCAACGCCCAAACGCTCCTCGCGAGCGGCAACTGGGCGTTCAACAACCTCGCGGGCTACAACGGCAACATGTTCGGCTGGGGATTGCCGTTCTTCTTCGGACGGCGCATCTATACGGCTATCGAAGCCCAGGTGACCCCGGTGGGAACGGGGCCGTATTTCGCATTCTGAGCTTCGCGCGCAGCGCGCGAGTCACTCGTCGTCGGCGACCGGAGCGGGCGTGGTCTTCGCGAGCGCGCCCGGCGAAAGCCAGCGGAACGACGTGAGGCTACCCGTTTTGTCGTAGGTGCACTCGGCGGCGGTGGACGGGCGCGGGGCCCTGTGCAGACCGAGCTTCACGGCAAGCACCGCCATCGGCGTGGTGGGCTTGCTCTCCGGGACCGTCGCCGCAACCGTGGCGGACGCCGCGGACGCCGCCGCAGCGGCCGGGACCTTCGATGTGGCTGATGTGGCCGATGATGCCGACGTGGCCGATGATGCCCATGACGCCGATGCGGCGTGCGCGACCGCGGCGCCAGACGACGCCGATGCGGCGGAGGTGCTCACGGTCGAGGTGCTCGCAGCCGGAGCGCCGACGGCTACAGCTCCTGGCGTACCCGCGGCGGCCGCGGCGGCCGATGTGCTGAGCACGCCCGATGCCGGCAGCGCGCCGCGCGCGAGCATCCCTTCGACCACGACACGCTTGCCGCGGTACGCCACTGCGGTATGCGTGACGGACAATTCGCCCAGCGACGCATTGGCGAGCCGGGTGCGCATTTCCTGCTCGCACGCGCTGGGGTTCTGGTACTGCGCGACGCATCCCGCGAGCAGAGTGGCACCGGCGGCGAGGCCGACGAGGCAGGCTTTCCGTTTGTTCATCGCTCTTGTTGCGCTTCTTGCGCGGTTCGGTTTTCAGGCTGCGGCAATTGTAGCGTACAGGCCGCGAAGACCCCGCGGCGCAGCGGGTCCTGCCACGGCGGCCGGACCGGGCGCTCGCGGGCCTGCTATCATCGCGGCTGTATATCCGTACAGTGCCGCGCGTGCTTCCCGAATCTCCCGATCCGTTCTATTACCTCGCGAACTTCGAGCGCGCGCTCGCCTCGCTCGACGCGCGCTGCGCCGATCTGTTCGACGACGCCGAGCGTCGCTTCGTACAGGGCTTCGGCGCCCTGCCGCGTGCCTCGCGCGCGCTATTCGTGCGCATGCTGATGCGCAAGGGCCCGGATTTTCGCGCGAGCAAACTCGATTACACCGAGATTGGCTGCCCGCGCGCGGCGGCGGCGCCCCTGGTCGAAGCGGCCTGGCTGGACGCCACGCCCATGCTCGCTATCGACGCGCTCGCGGCGCTCGTCACCAAGGCCGAATTGCAGGCGCTCGACGCGCGCCTCAAAGCCGATGCGCATGCCGATACCGATACGCATGGCACCCCCGATGCATCCAATGCGCCTGAAATGCCCAAAACGCCGGGCGCGTCGCTTGCCGGCACATCCCCGCATGCAGCGCGCGCCAGATCGACCCCGCGAGCCACGCGCGCCGAAACGCTCGCAGCCCTGCAAGCCGCCACGCCCGCAGCGCGCGACTGGTCCGCGTGGTTTCCGGGCTCGGCCGACACCGTCTTTCGCCTGGCCGCAGCCTCGCTGTGCGAGCGGCTCAGGCTGATGTTCTTCGGCAACCTGCGGCAAGACTGGTCCGAGTTCGTGCTCGCCGACCTCGGGGTCTACCGCTACGAGCCGGTGCCGCTCGATAGCGCGTCGCGCGCGTTCCAGCAACGCGCCGACATCGACGCCTGGCTCGCGCTGCGCGACTGCCGCGAGACCTTCGACCTCGCGCCGGACGCCGCGAGCGCCATCGCCGCCCTTGGCGCGGCGCTCGATACGCTCGATACCCTCGCGCCGCACGCCCGGAGCAACGACTGGCTGCGCGCGCGCCACGACCGGGTGCGCCACGCGGCGGGCCAGGCGGCCGAGCGCCTGGGCGAGCCCGCGCTTGCGTGGCGCGCCTATATCGACTGCGGTTACCCCGAATCGCGCTACCGGCGCGTGCGCGTGCTCGAACAACTGGGCCGCCGCGCGGAAGCACTCGCACTCGCGCAAGCGATTGCCGCCGCGCCCTCGAACGAAGAGGAAGCGCAACGCGCGACACGCACACTCGCGCGCCTGGAGCGGCGGCGCGCCAAAAATGCAACCCAGGCGCTCCAGCCGGCAACCGGCACGCCGACTTTCGCTAACGCCGAACTCACGCTGCCCGCCGCGTGCGCGGGCCTGCGCGTGGAGGAGGCCGCGCGCAGGACACTCGAAAGCGCCGGCGCGCCCGTCTTCTATGTCGAGAACACGCTCATCAATGGCCTTTTCGGCCTGCTCTGCTGGCCCGCGCTCTTCGCGGCGCTGCCGGGCGCGTTCTTCCATCCGTTCCAGCGCGGCCCGGCCGATCTGCATGCCGCCAACTTCGTCGCGCGGCGCGCCGGGCTCTTCGCCGCCTGTCTCGCCGAGCTGGAAAGCGGCACATATCGCGCGACCATCGAACAGCGTTTTGGCGAGAAGCACGGCATCCAATCGCCTTACGTCGCGTGGCCCGCGCTCGACGCCGCCCTGCTGGCGCTCGCGCTCGACTGCTTTCCCGCTGCCCACTTGCGGCTATGGTTCGAGCGCCTGCTGCGCGAGCCCGCCGCGAATCGTTCCGGCCTGCCCGACCTCGTGCGCTTCTGGCCGCACGAGCGGCGCTACGAACTGATCGAGGTGAAGGGCCCCGGCGACCGGCTGCAGGACAACCAGCGCCGCTGGCTCGCCTACTGCGCCGCGCACGGGCTGCCCGTGACGGTGCTGCAAGTGCGCTGGGCCGCGCCGGACAGCGCGCCGGCCATGCCGATGCCATGAGCTACAGCGTCGCGGTCCGCACGCTTTGCGAGTTCACCGCGAAACGCGGCGACCTCGACCTGCGCTTCACGCCTTCGCCCGATGCAAGCGAGGGCCGCGCCGGACACGCCGCAATCGCCGCACGCAGGCCCGCCGGCTACGAAACCGAAGTCGCGCTCACCGGCACGTTCGGCACCCTCACCGTGCGGGGCCGCGCCGACGGCTACGACCCGGCATGCCAGCGGCTCGAAGAGTTCAAGACCTATCGCGGTGATCTGGACGCGATGCGCGAAAACCAGCGCGCGCTGCACTGGGCGCAACTGCGCATCTATGGCGCGCTGATGTGCGAAAAGCTCGGGCTCGACACGCTCGAACTCGCGCTCGTCTACTACGAGATCGGCTCGGGACGCGAGACGGCGCTCGTCGAGCACGCTAGCGCGCCGCAACTGCGCGCCGAATTCGAGTCGCAATGCGCACGCTTCGTCGCGTGGGCGGAACAGGAAAGCGCGCACCGCGCGGCGCGCGACGCTGCGCTCGCGGCACTGCGCCTGCCGCATGCCGCGTTCCGCGCGGGTCAGCGCGATCTCGCCGAGGCCGTGTGGCGCGCGGCGACGCAAGGCCGTTGCCTGCTCGCGGAGGCGCCCACCGGCATCGGCAAGACCATCGGCACGCTGTTCCCGCAACTGAAGGCCTGCCCGCGCGCCAGCATCGACAAGGTGCTGTTCCTGAGCGCGAAAAGTTCGGGACGTCAGCTCGCCATCGACGCGCTCGGCACGCTCGCCCATGCCCAAGCCCAAGCCGATGGCGAGCCGGACGCGAACGGCGGCGACGCCCCGCTGCCGCTGCGCGTGCTGGAACTCGTCGCGCGCGAGAAGGCCTGCGAGCACCCGGATCTCGCGTGCCACGGGCAATCGTGTCCGCTCGCCCGCGGTTTCTACGATCGCCTGCCCGCCGCGCGCGCCGCCGCCCTCGCGCGCGTGCGGCTCGAGCGTGCGACACTGCGCGAAGTCGCGCGCGAGCATGAGGTGTGTCCGTACTATCTCGGCCAGGAACTCGCGCGCTGGAGCGACGTGATCGTCGGCGACTACAACTATTACTTCGACGTGAGCGCCCTGCTGTTCATGCTCGGTGCGCACAATCAGTGGCGCATGAGCGTGCTCGTGGACGAGGCGCACAACCTGCCGGAGCGCGCCCGCGCGATGTATTCCGCCGAACTCGTGCAAACACGCCTGGACGCCGTGCGGCGTGCCGCGAGCGCCCCCGTGAAACGCGCGCTGACCCGCCTCGGGCGCCACTGGAACGCGCAGAACGCCGTGCAGCCGCACACCTGGCGCGCGAGCGAGACGCTGCCCGAAGGTTTCGTCGCCGCGCTCGGCGACGCGATCGCAGCCATTGGCGACCAGCTCGCGCAGCCGGCGCTCGTGCGCGACGTCGAACTCGAGCGCTTCTATTTCGACGCGCTGCACTTCGTGCGCATGGCCGAGCGCTTCGACGCGCAATCGATCTTCGACGTCACGCCGCTTTCCACCCGGGACGCGAAACGCACGCGCTCGACGCTCTGCCTGCGTAACCTCGTGCCGGCCGGCGCGCTGCGCGCGCGCATGGCGGCGGCTCACAGCATGACGCTATTCTCGGCCACGCTCGCCCCCACGCACTATTACGCCGACATGCTCGGCCTGCCCGCGAACACGGTGAACGTGGAGATCGGCACGCCGTTTCGCACCGAGCAGCTCGAAGTGCGGATCGCGCGCAATATCTCGACGCGCTACAAGGACCGCGAGCGCTCGCTCGACGCGCTGGTCGAGCGCATCGCCGGACAATACGACGTGCGCCCCGGCAACTACCTGTGCTTCTTCAGCAGCTACGACTACCTCCAGCTGGCTGCCAACGCCTTCGTCGCACGGCATCCGCGCATCAGCACATGGATGCAGTCGCGCACGATGGACGAAGCGCAACAACAGGCCTTCGTCGCGCGCTTCGCACAAGACGGTTGCGGGATCGGCTTCGCGGTGCTCGGCGGCGCATTCGGCGAGGGCATCGACCTGCCAGGCACGCGCCTCATCGGCACCTTCATCGCCACGCTCGGCATGCCGCAAGTGAATCCCGTCAACGAAGCAATGCGCGAGCGCATGGAGGCGCTCTATGGCGCCGGATTCGACTACACCTATCTGATCCCCGGCCTGCGCAAGGTCGTGCAAGCCGCGGGCCGCGTGATTCGCTCCGAGCACGATAGCGGTGTCGTGCATCTGCTCGACGACCGTTTCGCGCGGCCAGACGTGCGCGCATTATTGCCCGCATGGTGGAGCATAGGCTGAACTTCATCGATCAATAGTCCAAATCAATTTAATCGATACAGACAGACCGCCACGGTTTTCTCTGGCGCCGCCGATAAATACAGGTACGAGCGCGCGATGGAGCGCACGACACGCTCTCAGCCTAAAATGAACGAACAGCCTCTTCCCCGAGCCCAGATCGGCGACCCGAGCCTGGACCCTGTCGACTTTTCAGACCCTCGCCACATGAACCGAATCGTCCAATTGAGTTCCGAACCGTGGGGTGCCCTGCCTGGCGGCGACGCCTGCCGGCTCTTCACGCTGCGCAACGCGCAGGGCATGACAGTACAGATCAGCGACCTCGGCGCAACACTGGTGGCCTGGCATGCGCCCGACCGCGCGGGGCGGCTCGCCGACATCCTGCTGGGCCATGACACGCCCGCTGCGTACCTCACAGCCACAACCTACATGGGCGGCCTGATCGGCCGCTGGGCCAACCGCATTGCCGGTGCGCGCTTCACGCTCGACGGCGCCGACTACCTGCTCGATCGCAACGAGAACGGCAATCTGCTGCATGGCGGCGCGAATGGATTTCACCGCGCGATATGGCAAGCCGGGGAGGAGCGCGGCGCGCTGCTGCTGCGGCTCGAATCGCCCGAAGGCGACGGCGGCTTTCCCGGCAACGTGAGCGCGCAGGTGCGCTACACGCTCGACGACGACGGCACGCTCACCATCGGCTACGAAGCGTTCAGCGACGCTCCCACGCCGCTAAACCTGACGAGCCATGGCTATTTCAACCTCAGCGGCGTGCCGGGATCCGACATTCGCGACCACATCCTCACCATCGACGCCGACGCGTACCTCGAAGTCGATCCGCAAATGATCCCCATTGGCGTGGCCGACGTTAGCGGCACCGCCTTCGACTTGCGCCAGGGCGCGCGGATCGGCGCGCGGATCGACGTCCCCAATGCGCAAATCACGCTTGCGGGCGGCTTCGACCACTGCTACGTCTTGCGCGATACGGCTCGCGCGGGCAGCACACCGGCCGTGCGCACGGTGGCGAATATCTACGAACCCGCCAGCGGGCGCGAACTCACGGTTGCAACCGACCAGCGCGGCCTGCAGTGCTACACGGGAAATTATCTGGAAGGTCAGCCGGGGCGCCACGGAGTGCCGTGCGTGCGCCATGCTGCACTGTGCCTGGAAGCAGGCGGCTTCCCGAACCAGATTAACATGAATGCACCGGAATGCAATGAAGTGATCCTGCGCCCCGGTGGCACTTACCGCCAGGTCACGCAGTACAAGGCCGGCGTGCGCGCCTGAAGCAAAGTGCAGGCGCGGGCATTCGCGCTCCGGCCTGCACCAACGTACTCCGAAAGCCTCAGGAAACCTTGTCGTACTGATACACGCCGCGGCCGGTCTTGCGGCCGAGCCGCCCCGCCGCCACCATCTCGCGCAGGAGCGGGCAGGCACGATACTTCGAGTCGCCGAAGTCCTTCAGAAACACGTCCATCACGGAAAGACACACGTCGAGGCCGATCAGGTCCGCAAGC
>JAITTX010000486.1 GCA_031286755.1 Paraburkholderia sp. | reverse complement strand
TCGGTGCAGATGCCCGTGATCACGCGCCCCGCCATGCCGCCGATGGCCGTGCCGCCCACGTAGAGGCCCATCGAGAGGCCCAGGCCCTCGGGGTGCATCTCTTCGGCGAGCCAGGCCATGGCGACCGCGGGCACGCCGCCGAGCGCGATGCCTTCGAGCGTGCGCAGCACGAGCAGCGTGTGCCAGTGGGGCACGAACGCGACCGCGAGTGTGAAGAGCGAAGAAGCGGTGAGCGAGGCGGTCATCATGCCGCGCCGGCTCCAGCCTTCGGAGACGAAGCCCGCCACGAAGATCGCGCAGGCGAGCGCCGCCGTGGTGAACGAGAGCGAGAGGCTGCTTTGCGCGGGGCTCACGCCGAACGTCTGCGAGAACGCCGGCAGGAGCGGCTGCACGCAGTAGAGCAGGGAAAACGTGGCGTAGCCCGCGAACAGCAGCGCGAGGCTCGCATGCCAGAAAGCGGGCGTGCCGCGCTCGATATACGGAACAGCCGATGGGCTGGCGGACGGGGCGGCGCTGGGCGCGGCGGTGTTGCGTCCGGCACCCGGTGATGCAGTCACGACTCGAACTCCTCGCGGAAAAAAGCAAAGGCGCAACGATACGCCTTTCGCAAGATCCATGCCGCGCTGGATTGCAGACGACGCGCCGCGCGCTTCCTGATGACGCTTCCGCGGCGCTTCTGCGGTGTTTCTATGGTGTTTCGCCGCTGCTCGCGGCCTGGTCCGGATGCACGAGCGCTTCGTCGGTGGGCAATGCCGCCGTGCTCCAGCCGCCGCCCAGCGCCTTCACGAGCGCAACGCTCGCCGCGAGGCGCCGGCGCGCGATGCTCACGGCCTGGCGCTCGTTGGAGAGCGCCGTGGTTTGCGCGACCACCACGTCGAGATAGGTAATGGCGCCGCTCTTGTAGCGGTTCTCGACGATCGCCAGCGTACGCTTCGCTGCGTCCACCGCGCGGTCCTGCGCCACGGCTTCCTGTTCGAGCACGCGCAAGGCCGCGAGGTTGTCCTCGACCTGGCCGAACGCGTCGAGCACGGTCTCGCGATACTGTGCGACATTCTCGTCGTATTGCGCGCGGGCCTCGTCGCGCACGGCGGCGCGCCCGCCGAAGTCGAGCAGCGTGCCGGCCAGCGCGGGGCCGAGCGACCAGAAGCGCGCGGGCGCGACCAGCCACTGGCTGAAGTTGGTCGCCTCCAGCCCGCCCGTGACCGCGAGCATCAGGCTCGGGAAGAACGCCGCCTGGGCCACGCCCACCTGCGCGTTGGCGGCGGCCACGCGGTGCTCGGCGGCGGCGATGTCGGGGCGGCGTTCGAGCAGCGTGGAAGGCACGCCGGGCGGCGCGACGAACGCCTGCGCGGTGAGCGGCGCGCCAGGCAGCACGGGCAGCGCGAAGATGGAAGGCGATTGCCCCGTGAGGATCGCGATGGCGTGTTCGAGCTGCGCGCGCTGCACGCCCAGATCGATCGCCTGCGCTTCGGTGGTTTGCAGTTGCGTTTGCGCCTGGCCGACGTCGGCATCGGTGGCGATGCCGCCGTCGTAGCGGTGCTGCGTGAGCGCGAGCGACTCGCGGTAGGCGGCGAGCGTGTCATCGAGCAACTGGCGCTCGCGGTCGATGCCGCGCAGCTCGAAGTAGTCGGTTGCCAGTTCGGCCTGCATGGAGAGCAGCACAGCCTGCATGTCGGCGGCGCTCGCCTGCGCGCTGGCCTTCGCGCTTTCCACGCCGCGCGCGACGCGGCCCCAGACGTCGGGCTCCCAGGTGGCGTCGATGCCCACGAGGTAGTCGTTGAGCGTGAAGCCCGCCGTCGACTTGAACTCGATGTTCTTCGAGGTGCGCGCGCGCGAGTAGTCCGCGCCCGCCGTCACCTGCGGGAAGAAGCTCGAGCGCTGTTGCGCGACGTTCGCGCGCGCGGCGCGAAAATGCGCCTGGGCGGCCTGCACATTCTGGTTCGCCTGCTCGACCCGGGTTTCGAGCGCGTCCAGTTGCGCGTCGCCGTAGATCGACCACCAGGCGCCGCGCGGCGCGGTGTCGGCGGGCTGGGCGGGCGTCCAGCCGGTGCCTTCGAGCTCCTTGTAGGTGGCGGCGACGCCGATCTTCGGGCGCACGTAGTCGGGGCCGACCTTGCAGCCCGCGAGCGCGGCGCTCAGCGCGATGCAAAGCGCGACGTGGCGCGACGCGCGGCCAGGCATGGCGCGCCGCGCGGGAGCGTTCGAGCCGATGGCGTGCTTCATCGCGTGCTTCGTTGCGACTTGCGTGGCGCGTTTTATGGCGATTTTCATGGCAACCCGCCTCACGACGCCTCAGCAGCAGCCGACGCAGCCGACGCCCCAGCCGGCGCGGACGCCCCGCCATGCCCGCTCGCTGGCTTCGCGACGATGCGCACCGGCGTCCCGTCGACGATCGAATCCTGCGGGTTCACGATCACGCGCTCGTTGCCCGCGAGCCCCGCGGCCACCGCCACGCGCGTGCCGAAGTCCACGCCAAGCGTGACCTTGACGAGCTTCACGCGGTTGTCCGCGCCCACGGTCGCGACCTTCACGCCATCGGGCCGGAACAAAAACGCGTTGCCCGGCAGCGTGAGCGGCGTGGCGCTGCCGTCGAGCTCGAAATGCACTTGCGCATAGGCGCCGGGCAGCAGCTCGCCGTTGGGGTTGTCGACGTCCACTTCCACGAGCATGGTGCGCTGCTGCGGGTCGACTGCGCCCGCGGTGCGCGCGATCACGCCCGGGTAGCGCTTGCCTTGCGTTTCGTTGAGCGTGAGATACGCGTGCTGGTTCGGCTGGATCTGCTGCGCGTAGGCCTGCGGCACGTTCGCGTAGACGCGCAGGCGGTCGGCCTGCGCAACATGGAACAGTTCCTTTTGCGGTCCGCCCGAACTGCCCGCGTCGATCAGCGCGCCCACGTCCACATTGCGCGCCGTGACGATGCCGTCGAACGGCGCCGTCACCTTCTCGTACGACTGCAACTGCGAAAGCCGCGAGACGTTGAAGCGCGCTGCGTCCAGCGTCGCCTTCTTCGCGAGCATGTCGGCCATTTTCTCGTCGGCGTCCTGCTTCGCCACGGAGCGCGTCTGCAACATCTGCGACCAGCGGTCGGCGGTCGTTTTCGCGAGCGCGTAATTCGCTTCCGCGTTCGCGAGATCGGCGCGTGCGGCGCGCAACTGGTCGTCGACTTCGGGCGCTTCGATCTCGGCGAGCAATTGGCCCGCCTTCACGTGCGCGCCGATATCCGCATACCACTTTCGCAGATAGCCATTGGTGCGCGCGTAGATGGGCGTGTCCAGAAACGCCTGCACGTTGCCGGGCAGCACGAGATCGAGCGCGCGCGTCGAGCGCTGCGGCGTGACGACCTGCACGGAGAGCGTGCTGGCCGCCTGCGCGTCACGCTCCAGCGCCGCGTGAGCGCTATGACGCGACCAGATGCCCTGCGCGGCGAGCGCGAGCACCACGAGCGCCGCGAGCACGAGCGGCCAGCGGCGCTTTTTACGCCCGTCGTGCGGCTCGTGCGGCTCACGTGCATCATGCGGCTCGTGCGGATTTCCCGGCGAGCCGCCCGGGCCGCGCGGCCCCTGCGGCGGCGGTGCGCTAGCGTGGCCCGGCTGCATGGCGGCTCCGCGTCGAAGGAGAAAAGAGAATCGTCGTCATGATTTGGGCACTACGTTTTCGATGGCGCGCTGGCGGTGCTCGCCAAGCTTGCGGTACACGAGCGAGAACACCACGGGCACGAAAATGAGCGTCGCGAGCGTGCCCACCGCGAGCCCGCCGATCACGGCGCGCCCGAGCGGCGCGTTCTGCTCGCCGCCTTCGCCCAGGCCAATGGCCATCGGCACCATGCCGATCACCATCGCGAGCGCCGTCATCAGCACCGGGCGAAAGCGCGTGAAACCCGCCTCGATGGCCGCGCGCGCGGCGTCGCCGTGCTCGCGCAACTGCTCGCGCGCGAAGCTGATCACGAGAATCGAGTTCGCCGTGGCGATGCCGATGCACATGATGGCCCCCGTGAGCGCGGGAATGGAGAGCGTGGTGTGGGTGAGGAACAGCATCCAGACGATGCCCGCGAGCGCGCCGGGCAGCGCCGTGATGATGATGAACGGGTCGAGCCACGACTGGAAGTTCACGACGATCAAGAGGTACACGAGCACGATGGCGAACACGAGGCCGCCCAGCAATCCGGAGAACGAATGATTCATGGTCTCCACCTGGCCGCGCAGGGTGATCGTCGAGCTTTTGGGCAGATCGGCCCGCGACTCGCCAATGATCTTCTCGACGTCGTCGGAGACCGCGCCCAGATCGCGGCCGTCCGCGCTGGCGTAGATGTCGATGGTGGTCTGCGCGTTGTAGTGCGTGACGACCGCGTTGCCCGACACGCGCCGCATGCTCGCGAGCGAGCCGAGAATGTTGCTGCGCCCGTTCGCGGTGAGCGGAATGTTCGCGAGCGACTGCAGCGAATCGATCGTGTATTGCGGCGCTTCGGTGATCACGTTGTAGCTCACGCCGTTCATGGGATTGAGCCAGAACGTGGGGGTGGTTTGCTGGCTGCCCGAGAGCGTGATGAGCAGGTCGCTCGCCACGTCCTTCTGCGTGAAGCCCGCCTGCTGCGCGCGCGTGCGGTCGACGTCGATGAAGATGCGCGGCAGGTCGGCGGGCTGCTGGATGCGCGCGTCGGCGAGACCCGGCACGCCGCGCAGTTTCGCGAGCAGGCGCGCCGCGAAGGCGCGGTTGGCGTCCACGTCGCGGCCCATGATCTGCACGTCGATGGGCGCGGGCATGCCGAAGTTCAGCGTCTGGCTCACGATGTCGGCGGGCAGGAAGGCGAACTGCACGCCCGGGAATTCGTCGTTGAGCGTGCGGCGCAGCAGGCGCACGTAATCGGCCGTGGGGTGGTGGTCCTCGTTCAGCGAGATCAGCACGTCGGCGTCCGAGGTGCCGATCGTGCCGGTGTTGCTGTACGAGAGATTGATGCCCGAAACCGGCAGGCCGATGTTGTCGATGATCGAATGCAGCTCGCGCGCGGGAATCAGCTGGCGGATGCGCTTGTCGATGCGGTCGGTGATGACGGCGGTTTCCTCCACGCGCGTGCCGGTCTTGGCGCGCAGGTGCAGCGCGATGGTGCCCGCATCCACTTGCGGAAAGAAGTCGCGGCCGAGAAACGGCAGCAACAGCAGCGAGGCGCCGCAGCAGGCGAGAAACGCCGTCACGAACCACACGGGATGTGCCACGCGCGCCGCGAGAAACGCGCGATAGTGCAGGCGCGTGCGCTCGAAGCCGCGCTCGAACGCGAGGTGGATGCGCATGAACGGATTGCGCGTGCCCGCATGCATGTGATGCAGGTCGGCGGGCCTGTGGTGATAGCGCAGCAGATACTTCGCGAGCGTGGGCACGAGCGTGCGCGAGAAAAAGTATGACGCGAGCATCGCGAACACCACGGCTTCGGCGAGCGGGATGAACAGATAATGCGCGACGCCCGTGAGCAGGAACATCGGCACGAACACGATGCAGATGGAGAGCGTGGAGACGAGCGTGGGCACCGCGATCTGGTGCGCGCCGTCGAGAATCGCCTGTTCGAGCGTCTTGCCCTGTTCGAGCTGCTGGCTGATGTTCTCGATGGCGACCGTTGCGTCGTCAACGAGTATGCCGACGGCGAGCGCGAGGCCGCCGAGCGTCATGATGTTGATGGTCTCGCCCAGCGCCGCGAGCGCGATGATCGAGGTGATCATCGAGAGCGGAATGGAGATGGCGATGATGAGCGTCGCGCGCCAGTTGCCGAGAAACAGCAGAATCATCAGCGCGGTGAGCGCGGCGGCGATGAGCGCCTCGCGCAGCACGCCCTGCACGGCGGCGCGCACGAACAGCGACTGGTCGGCGACCGGATCGATGTTCATCGAGGGCGGCACGAGATTGCGCAGTGTCGGCATCATCTCCTTGATGCGGTCGACGATCTCGAGCGTGGACGTGTTGCCGCTCTTGTTGATGGTGAGGAGCGAGGCGCGCTGGCCGTTCACGCGCACGATGTTGGTCTGCGGCACGAAGCCGTCGCGCACGTGCGCCACGTCGCGGATATAGATCGTGCCCGCCGCCGTGGTTTTCACGGGAATATCGTTCAGGCCGGCTATGGTGTCGGGGCTCGCGTTCATCAGCACCGAATATTCGGCCGCGCCGATCTTCGCCGTGCCCGAGGGCAAGATGAGATTCTGCGCGCTGATGGCGTTCACCACGTCCATGGGCGAGAGGTTGTGCTGCTGCAGCGCGCGCTGGTTGATGTCGACCATGATCTGCCGCTGCTTGCCGCCATAGGGCAGCGGCGCGGATGCGCCCGGCACCGTGGCGAGCTGAGTCTTGAGGAAGTTGTTGCCGTAGTCGAACAACTCCTGCTCGGTCAGTTTCGGCGAGGAAAGCGACAGGCGCAGGATCGGCACTGTGGAGGCGTTGTAGCGCAGGATGAACGGCGGCGTGATGCCGGGCGGCAGCGAGCGCAACTGCGCCTGCGAGAGCGAGGTGACTTCGGCCAGCGCCTCGTCCACGTTGGCGTGCGGCTGGAAGAAGATCTTCACGACTGTCACGCCGTTGAGCGAGGTGGACTCGGTGTGCTCGATGTCGTTGACGGCCACCGAGAGCCCGCGCTCGTAGTTGATGGCGATGCGGCGCGACATCTCGTCGGCGGGCAGGCCCGTGTAGGTCCAGATGACCGAGAGCACGGGAATGTCGATGTTCGGGAAGATGTCCGTGGGCGTGCGCACGATCGTCAGCGGGCCGACGATCATCAGCAGGAGCGCCAGCACGACGAACGTATAGGGGCGCTTGAGTGCGAGCCGGACGATCCACATGGAACGGCAGATTCCTTCGCTTGGGGCGGTGCGCTGCGCGAGGACTCCGGCGCATGGCGTCGTGTCCCGGGCGGCGGTGTTATGGCCGATATCAGCGCGCAGCTATCGCGCGGCGGCCGCGCGGTTGTCATGCTGTTACCAGATCAGGCGGCGAGCGCTCGCGTGGCGCGGGTTGCCGCAAGTGGCGGCGGCATGTGCTTCGGGCCGCACGCCGTCTGTCTCCTTTGGGCAGGACTATAACGCGTGAGTGCAATAGTCAGAGTACTTTTGCAGCCGGTGCTCCACAAGCGCGGGGGATGGCAATTACCGTCTGTTACAGTCAGGTTTTCGTAAGTCGAAGGGGGCGGGCGAGCCGCCCCCCTATTTTTTGCTTTGCGCAAGCGGCCAAAATGAGGCAAAAATGCGTAAACCGGTCGGGTCCGAAGCGCGCCAGCGGGCATCGGAGAAGAGGCAGTGAAGCGAGGCAGTGGCCCGCCGGAGCAGGTTGGATGTGTGCGCAACTTCGAATGCGCACCGGTTTTTGTCAGTACATTGATCGGCTTTGCCTGCGGGGAAGCCGGCACTGGAATGGGAACGGGGAAACATCATGCAAGTCGGTTCTATCGTCCGCACCGTACATATCGCCGTGCCTCATGGCGCGCGCGGCATCGTGATGCGCATTCTCGGCGACATGGCCATGGTCACCTGGTATGTCGGCGAGCCTGGCGCATCGAAGCAGCTCAACACCGAACCCTTTTTTCTGGAAGACCTGATAGACACGGGCGAGCACGTCATGCCCGCTGGCGCGAACCTGCATTGAGCGCCCCGAATCCGCACTGAACCCGGCCCGGGCCTGATCTGAACTCGCCGGCGCGGCGCGCACGATGCACAATGCCGGGATGAACGATTCAACCATATTCGCATCGGGCGAGCCGCTGGGCGGCAACCCGCTGGGCGGCAATCCGTCCGCCACCGGCCAGGCCGCCCCCTACGCCCGCCTCACGCCCGAGTGCGTGCTCGACGCCGTCGATGGCGTCCTGATGCCCGCGGGCCGTCGCACCGACGGCCGCATGCTCGCGCTCAACAGCTACGAGAACCGCGTCTACCAGATTGGCGTGGAGGACGAGGCGCCGCTCGTCGCGAAGTTCTATCGTCCCGAGCGCTGGAGCAACGAGGCCATTCTCGAAGAGCACGCGTTCGTGGCCGAGCTCGTCGCGCGCGAGATTCCTGCCGTGCCCGCACTCGCGTTCGAAGGCCGCACGCTGCACGAGCACGATGGTTATCGCTTCGCGCTGTTCGAGCGGCGAGGCGGCCGCGCGCCCGACCTCGACCGCAGCGAGACGCTCGAATGGCTCGGCCGCTTCATCGGTCGCATTCACGCGGTAGGCGCGACCGAACCCTACCGCGCGCGCCCATCCATCGACATCGAGAGCTACGGTTACGAGCCGCGCAGGTACCTGCTCGAACAGGGCTTCGTGCCCGCCGATGTGCGCGCGGCGTGGGAGGCGGCCGTCTCGCTCGCGCTGCAGGGCGTGGAGGCAGCGTTCGAGCGCGCCGGCGACGTGCGCCAGTTGCGCCTGCACGGCGACTGTCACCCGAGCAACGTGCTTTGGACCGATGCGGGTCCGCACTTCGTCGACTTCGACGACAGCCGCATGGGTCCCGCTATCCAGGATTTGTGGCTGCTGCTGCCAGGCGACCGCGCGGATGCCTCGCGTGCGCTCGCCGATCTGCTCGCGGGCTACGAGGACTTCTGCGAGTTCGATCAGCGCGAGCTGCATTTGATCGAGGCGCTGCGCACCTTGCGGCTCATTCACTACTCGGCCTGGCTCGCGCGGCGCTGGAACGATCCGGCCTTTCCGGCGGCATTCCCGTGGTTCAACACGCAGCGCTACTGGGAAGAGCGCATTCTCGAACTGCGCGAGCAGATTGGCGCGATGCAGGAAGGGCCGCTCTGGCCCGTTTGAGTCCGTTTGAGTCTGACTGAGCCTGGCGCATCGCGGGCGCCGCGGCGCTAGCGCCGCCGCGTGCAGGCGTCACTGCGTGCAGGCGTCACTGCGTGCGTGGCGCCGCGGCCTGCGGCTCATCGAGGTCTTCAGCGCTGCCGGTTTGCTCCGTCGCGCTCACGGCCGGTTTCGCAACCGGCTTGACGATCAGCGGGGCGCGCAGGTCGCGCGCCATCGTTTCGAAGGCGGGGCGCATCTGCGCGAAATCGGCGGGGCTGCAGACTTCGCCCGGAAAATGTGTGCGGCCCGTGCGCGCGACGCGCAGCACGTTCGCGCTCGCATCGAGCGTGTACTGCGAGCGGTAGTCGATCAGCGCGTTCGCGGCGTGCTGCGGCGAGGGCATGTCGAGCACGCGCAGCCCCGGCGGCAAGGCGATGCGCGCGCGCTCGGTCACGGCTACGTTGCGGCACACGAACGGCTGCGTGCGGCGCGGCTCGCCCAGCCAGTAGCGCAGATTCGCGTCGAGCCCGCCCACGAGGCTCGTGAGGGTGGGCACGGGCGTTGTCATCTGCGGATCGACGAAGCCGTCCAGCGTGCCGGTGAGCGTCACCACGAGTGGCCCGGACGTCGCGTCGAGCGGGCTCGACGCGAGCGTGGCAATGCCGCGCAGGTTCGCGCTGCGCAACTCCCATTGCAGCGATTCTTCTCTTTGCGCGGGCGTTTGCAGGCGCAGCACGCTGCGCGTCTGCTCCGCCGCCCAGCCCACGGATTCCAGCCGATAGACGAAGCGCGCCGAGCCATCGGGCGCGATGGTGATGTCGAGATCGCTGTCGCGCGCGGTCAGTTCGGTGGCGGGCGTGCGCATGAGCGTGCCGTCGCCGGCGAGCACGGTTTCGCGATTCATGTCGGTCGAGGGCAGATAGCCGAACTCGACGTTGTTCGCGGTGGAATCCGCGAAGAGCTGCAAGTCGGGCAGCCACGTGATGACGTGATTGATCACGCCGAAGCCCGGCACCGAAGGCAGCGTGTAGATCGTGCCGCTGTTCACGAGCGCGGGCACATTGCGCACGCCCACGGCGTCGAGCAATGCGCCATAGAGCGCGACGTGGTCCTTGCAGTCGCCGTAGCGGTTCGCGAGCACCCCGGTCACGCGGTGCGGCACGATCTCGCCGCGCCCGACATTGACCGCCACATAGCGGATGTTGCGGCGCACCCAGTCGTAGAGCGTTTGCGCCTTCGCGCGCGGCGTGGCGTCGTGCGCGGTGAGCGTTTGCGCAAGACGCACGATGGCCGGGTCGCGCGCGCCCGGGTCGACGGCCGCTTCGCGGTACACCCGCGCGAATGCCGCGTAATCGGGGAAGGTGGAGACCATCAGCCGGTCGCCGTAGCTTACGTAGGAAACCGAACCATATTCGAGGCGTGCGAAATTCGCCTTGTCGTAGCGGTATTCGTAGCGCGTGCGGCCATTCGCCGTGACCGGTGCGAGCGCGGTGAAACCGCGCGCGTCGGCGTAGAGCGGCATCTTCGCGGGCAGGTCGTAAATCACGCGGAAGTTATGCGTGGGCGCCATGTCGGGCGGCGTGAAGTCGCTGAACCAGCCGGGCACGAGCGGCACCCGCTGGGTCTTGCGCCACGTGAGATGCACGCGCGCGCCGGGCTCGACGGCGGGGAACACGATGACCTTGTCCTGCACGTCCTGGAACATCGGCGCGTCGAAGGAGCGGACTTCCTGAACGTCGCGAATCTGCTCGGGCCGCACGTCGTGGCGCTGGCCCCGGGCGTCCTCGGTCCACGCTTCCAGGATGTCGACATGCGCCATGCCGCGGTTGAACCACACGTAGTACTGGCCCGCGCGCGCGATGCCCGCTTCGGTATTGATGCGCAGCGTGAGCGTATCGACCTTGGTATAGGAGCCGTCGGCGTTGACGGTGAACGTCTGGGTCTCCGCTTCGTTGGTGTAGGGCGCCTGGTCGGCGGCGCTGGCAACGTTGGCGGCCGTGGGCGCGGCGGCTCCGGCTGGCGCGGGCATGCCCGCCGCATGCGCGTCGAAGATCGGGCCGAAGACCGCGATGCAAAGAACGAGGACGTGGCGCATGGCGGCGTTCCGTGAGCGGCGCAGCGGTTATGGGGTGAGTTCTCGCAGGGTATCCGGCGCAATCCCTTCACTTAAAAGTCACGCTTTTGCCTTGTCAAGCGGGGACCGCTCATAGCGGCGCGGATGGCCCTTTGGACTGATTTATTCGAGTGGGCCCACGGGTTTCGCGCTTTACCTTTCATTTATGTAATAATAATTATTCTCATTTGTAAGGTGAGGCTGGCGCGTGGCGCGCAGTGCTTATCCCCATTCGAACTGGCGCGTGCCGGTGCGGTCCCGGAGGGCCGCGCGACGCTGGCGCGCCGTGTCTGGAGCCGTGTTTTGAACGCCCGTCTTGACGAGTCCCTGATCGAACCCCGAAGCGACCTCCCGAGCGCCGAAGCCGGCGTTGACGTTCGCATCGATCCCCCGCACCGCGCCGGCCAGCCCCTCGACGCCGCCGATCTCGCCGCGCGGCGCAAGCGCTCGAGCCGCGCGAACTTCATCAAGTGGCTGCGCAAGGTGCATGGCTGGGTGGGATTGTGGGGCGCGGTGCTGGGGCTGCTGCTCGGCGTGACGGGCTTCCTGCTCAACCATCGCGCCGGGCCGCTGCATATTTCGCCGGGCACGCCCCAGGTCAAGCAGATGCAACTCGCGCTGCCCGGCGAGCGGCCCGCCACGCCCGAGGCGCTCGCGCAGTGGCTCCAGCGCGAGCTGGCGTTCGACGGCAAGCCCGGCAAGTTCCGCCGCGAGCGCGCGCATCCGGTGGCGTGGGGCGAGCGCAGCGTCGTGCAGCCCGAGTCCTGGCAATTCGCGCTGCTGGGACCGCGCCAGAACGTGGCTGTGGAGTACTGGGTGGGCGATAGCACCGTCGCCGTGCGGCGCACCGAGAACGCCTTCCTCGCGACGCTCAACAATCTGCACAAAGGCGTGGGCATGGGCATCGGCTGGGTGCTGCTCATGGACACCATCGCGGGCAGCCTCATCCTGCTTTCGCTAACCGGCGTGTTGCTGTGGACCGAGCTCAATCGCCGCCGCACCACGGGCGTGGTGCTGGTGGCGGGATCGGTGGCGGCTGCGCTCGCGTTCGGGTTGCTCTAGTGCGGTTCCTTGCGCGCGCAACCAGTCGCACACAACCGGTCGCGCGCGCCTGATGGCCCGGCCCGCCTATACGCACTGTGCACCTTCGCGGCAGGCATGCGCCGGTACGGCGTAGCATCGCATCAGTGAAAACCGCCAACGCGGAGTGAACGATGGTGCGGCTCATGATGATCCTGCTGGGCGTTGACTACCTGCGCGCACGCTGGCGCGGGGTGCTGATCGTGGGCGCGGTGAGCGCGGCGATCGGCGCGGCGATCTTCATCGACGCGCTCGACGGCGTGCTGTATTTCCGCATCAAGCCGCTGGGCTGGCTGCTGCTCGTGGAAGGACTCGCGACGCTCGCCGTCGCGTGGACCGGCATGGGCGGCCAGCGCACGCTGCGCTACGTGAAGGGGCTCGCGTTCTGCCTCACCGCCGCGCTCATCCTCTCGGGCTACCGGCATGCGTCGTTCATCCTGTCGATGGTGTTCGCGACGCTGTTTCTCGCCGATGGCCTGCTGCAGATTGCGTCCGCCTGGGTCGTGCGCTACCGCACCTGGAAGTTCGCGGCGGCGGGCGGCGCACTCGAAATCGCCATCGCGATTTTTCTTTATCAGCCGTATCCCACGCACTACAAAGGCACGGTGCCGTATTGCCTCGGCCTCGTGCTGATCTTCACCGGCTGGAATCTGCTGCTGCTCGCCTTGCGCGCGCGGCGGCTCGGCGTGAATCCGGCCGTGGCGCAGGGCGGTGCGGCGGCGCTCGCGGCGAGCGCCGTGGGAGTGACGGGCAGCGTCGGGCCGAGGTCCGCGCAGACCGTGTTCGACGGGCCGCCCGAGGACCACGAGCTCGCGCTCACCGTGCACGTGTGGACCCCCGTAGGCACCTCGAAGGCCGAGGCGCGGCGCCAGCCGCTGATCGACCGCTATATCGCGGCCGTGGACCGCGACGGCGTGATCTCGACCGGCCACGCGGCGCTGGAGACGCCCGAGGACGTCTACATCAGCCTGTATCCGGCCGTGGAGATCGACCGCTCGCCCGACGAGTTCTCGCGCCTCTTGCGCGCGACCGCGGAAAACGACGTGCCGGGCCTGTTCCAGCCCGACTACGCGACCGAGTCGAAGGCGTGGTGCCCGTCCACGCGCAAGGTGCGCATCCGCAATTACGATCCGCAGCGGCTCGCGCGCTTCTGGCAGCA
>JAITTX010000435.1 GCA_031286755.1 Paraburkholderia sp. | reverse complement strand
ACGCTCGGCGAGGAAAACGGCGCTCAGCTCTCGCTGCTCGAACTCTCGAACGGCCCGACGCTCGCGTTCAAGGACATGGCGATGCAACTGCTCGGCAATCTGTTCGAGTACGCGCTCGCGAAGGCGGGGCAACAGTTGAACATCCTCGGCGCGACTTCGGGCGACACCGGCAGCGCCGCCGAATACGCGATGCGCGGCAAGAAGGGCGTGCGCGTGTTCATGCTCTCGCCGCACCAGAAGATGAGCGCGTTCCAGACCGCGCAGATGTTCAGCCTGCAGGACCCGAACATCTTCAATCTTGCGGTGGAAGGCGTGTTCGACGACTGCCAGGATATCGTCAAGGCCGTTTCGAACGACCACGCGTACAAGGCGCAGCAGAAAATCGGCACGGTCAACTCGATCAACTGGGCGCGCGTCGTGGCCCAGGTCGTCTATTACTTCGCGGGCTACTTCGCGGCTACGAAGAGCAACGACGAGCGCGTCTCGTTCACGGTGCCCTCGGGCAACTTCGGCAACGTCTGCGCGGGCCATATCGCGCGCATGATGGGTCTGCCGATCGAGAAGCTCGTGGTCGCCACGAACGAGAACGACGTGCTCGACGAATTTTTCCGCACGGGCATCTATCGCGTGCGCGCATCGGCCGAGACGTATCACACGACCAGCCCGAGCATGGACATCTCGAAGGCGTCCAATTTCGAGCGCTTCGTCTATGACCTGCTCGGCCGCGATCCGGCGCGCGTCGCGCAACTGTTCCGTGATGTCGAGGAAAAGGGCGGTTTCGATCTCGCGGCCAGCGGCGACTTCGTGCGCGTGCAGCAGTTCGGTTTCGTTTCGGGCCGCAGCAGCCACGAGGACCGCATCGCGACGATCCGCGACGTCTACTCGCGCTACCAGACCATGATCGACACCCACACGGCCGACGGCGTGAAGGTCGCGCGCGAGCATCTGCAGCCGGGCGTGCCGATGATCGTGCTCGAAACCGCGCAGCCGGTGAAGTTCGGCGAGACGATCCGCGAAGCGCTCGAGCGCGAGCCGGAGCGTCCGGCCGCGTTCGAGGGTCTGGAGGCGCTACCGCAGCGCTTCGAGGTCGTGCCGGCCGACGCGCAGCGCGTGAAGGACTACATCGCCGCCCATACGGGGCTTTGAGAGTCCATTTCGATGGCCCGCTTTTGATGGACGGGCCATCGAGCTTCGCTCGAACCCCGGCCGCGTGCGACACCCGCTCGCGGCCGGGGTGCTGCAAAACCATTGCGCCGGGGTTCCCGGGCGTCGCCGTGAGGTTGCAGCGAATCCATGGCATAAAGCGCAGCGGCGCAATGCCGCGTCCCCGCCGCTACAATAACGACAGACCACTCCTGTCGAAGGCGCCGCAAGCGGCGTCCAGTCAAGCCCAACAGCCCCGCCAATGTCCACGCCTCAGAACCCATCCTCCGCTGCCGCAGCGCCTGCTCCACGCGCACCGATGCTCTCGACCGCCGACGCGCTCGCCACGCTGCTGGCCGCCGCAAAGCCGTTGACCGGCGCCGCCCATGACCATGCCACCGAGACGCTTTCGACCTTCGACGCGCTCAATCGCGTGCTGGCGGCTGAAGTCGTCTCGCCGCTCGACGTGCCGCCGATGCACACGAGTGCGATGGACGGCTACGCCGTGCGCGTGGCCGATCTGGCGCAAGGCAGCCGCCGCCTGCCGGTCTCGCAGCGCATTCCCGCGGGGCACGCGCCGCAGCCGCTCGCGGCGGGCACGGCCGCGCGCATTTTCACGGGCGCGACGGTGCCGCCGGGCGCCGACGCCGTGGTGATGCAGGAGCAGACCGAGACCGACGGCGGCGACGTGACGATCCTGCACGCGCCCAAGGCGGGCGAATGGATCACGGCACAGGGCGCCGACATCAAGAAGGACTCGGTGATCCTGCCCGCGGGCACGCGGCTCACGCCTGCCGCGCTCGGGCTGGCGGCGTCGGTGGGTTGCGCGACGCTCACGGTCGCGCGCCGCGTGAAGGTGGCGGTGTTTTTCACCGGCGACGAATTGACCATGCCGGGCGAGCCACTCCGGCCGGGCGCGATCTACAACTCGAACCGCTTCACCCTGACCAGCCTGTTGCGCAATCTGGGCTGCGAAGTGACCGACTACGGCATCGTGCCGGACCGGCTCGACGTCACCCGCGCGACATTGCGCGAGGCCGCCGCGAAGCACGATCTCATCCTGACCTCGGGCGGCGTTTCCGTGGGCGAGGAAGACCACGTGAGGCCGGCGGTGGAAGCGGAAGGGCGCATCAACATGTGGCAGATCGCGATGAAGCCGGGCAAGCCGCTCGCGTTCGGCGCGGTGCGCCGGGCGCAGGCTGATGCCGGCAAGGGCGCGGGCCAGGATGCCGACGAGGCTTTCTTCATCGGCCTGCCCGGCAATCCGGTGTCGAGCTTCGTCACCTTCTTGCTGTTCGTGCGGCCGTTCCTGCTGCGCCTCGCCGGCGCGACGCACGTGAGTCCGCGCGCGCTTTCGCTGCGCGCCGACTTCACGCAGGCCAAGGCCGATCGCCGCAACGAATTCCTGCGTGCGCGCGTGAATCCGGCGGGCGGCCTCGACCTGTTCGCGAACCAGAGTTCGGCGGTGCTGACCTCGACCGTATGGGGCGACGGCCTCATCGACAATCCGCCGAATCATGCGATTAGCGCGGGCGAGACCGTGCGTTTCATCCCTTTCACCGAACTGCTGTATTGAGCGTCATCCGATGAAGATCCAGTTGAAATTTTTTGCGAGCGTGCGCGAGGCATTGGGCGTGGCGGACGAAACGGTCACGCTGCCCGAGGGCATTGCCACGGTGGGCGATGTGCGCGGCTGGCTGCGCGCGCGCGGCGGCGTCTGGGCGGAAACGCTGGCGGAGGGCCGCGCGCTGCGCATGGCCTGCAACCATGTCATGACCGATCCGGCCACGCGCATCACCGATGGCTGCGAAGTGGCGTTTTTCCCGCCTGTCACGGGCGGTTGAGCGACCAGGCAACCTGACCAGAGCGACGAGGAGAGCGGCCATGCCAGTGCGTGTCCAGACCGGGGATTTCGACCTGACGACAGAAGTCGCGCAACTGCGTGCGAGCAATCCGGCAATCGGTGCGGTGGCGTGCTTCGTCGGCACCGTGCGCGACCTCAACGACGGCAGCACGGTCGCGGGCATGGAGCTCGAGCACTATCCGGGCATGACGGAAAAGGCGCTGGAGGGCATCGTCGCCGAAGCCCAGCGGCGCTGGCCCGGCATCGAGGTGCTGATCATTCATCGGGTGGGCAAGCTCGCACCGCTCGATCAGATCGTGCTGGTGGCGACCACGTCGAAGCATCGTGGCGACGCATTCGCGTCGTGCGAGTTCGTCATGGACTACCTGAAATCCGAGGCGCCGTTCTGGAAGAAGGAAGAAACCGAAGATGGCGCGCGCTGGGTCGATGCGCGCGAGAGCGACGACGCGGCGCTGGCGCGCTGGGGCGTGGTGTCGACGAACGCCGTGAAAGCAAGCTGAGCGCGCTGATGATCGCAAAATAGTTCCGGTATTGCGGAATTATTAATCTTGCTACTGCGTAAAGCCAGATAGTTCCGATATTTAAGGTTTTATTGGATTTTTGCCCGATCTTTGGCCATAATTCCGTCATAGGCGGAACTATGGCTGCCCACAGGCAGTCAACCGCCATTATTCCTGAAATATCGGAACTATGGCTCGCGTACTCCCGAAACCCATCGAACTGACTCCGGGCGCGCCCGATATGGCCGCGCTCGGCCGGCTCGTGCGCAACCGGCGCGCTCAGAGCGCCCTGCGTATCGACGACGCGGCCGACCAGATCGGCGTTTCGAAAGACGTGCTCTCGCGGCTGGAGAACGGGCGCCCGATCGGCCTCGACAAGCTTTTCCTGATTCTCGACGGGCTGGGCTTGAGCCTGCTCGTGCTGCCACGCGTCGAGGCGTCGGAAGTGCTGCACATGCTGGATGAGGCACAGCCGCGTGAGCCCGGGATTCCAGAGGCGCAAGATCCGCCGCTGGCGGAGCGCCGCTGATGCGCCACGCCCTGAATGTCTCCACGAACGGCGAGCCTGTCGGCTCGCTCGGCTTCGAGCCCGGCGAGGACCGTTACGACTTCCGCTATGAGGACGCCTGGGTCGCGCGGCGCGACGCTTTTCCGCTCTCGCCGCATATCGGGCTCGATGGCACCGCGCCGGGGACAGGCACGCTCGCCCGCTTCATCGGCAATCTGCTGCCGGAAGGGCGGGCGCTCGACGTGGCGTCGATCGTCTACCAGATCTCGAAAGACAATATCTATGGCCTGATCCGCATGCTCGGCAAGGAGCCGGTGGGGGCGTTGAGCTTTCTTGCCTCCGGCGAGGACGCGCAGCCGTCGGCGCACGCTTCCCGAGGTGACACGCAGATGGAAGCGCAGATGGGCGACCAGGGGCGTCGCCTGGTCGGAGAGGAGGAACTGACGGAGCGCATCCGCGACCGCGACACGATTCCTTTCCCCGTCTGGGACAAACGCGTGCGTTTGTCCATCGCCGGTTATCAGGACAAGCTACAGGTGCTGGTGGAGGGCAGCCGGCTTTCGCTCGTCGATGGCAGCCCGCTCAGTTCCACGCACATCCTCAAGCCCGAATCGCGCAATCCGGGCACCCCGTTCATGGTCGCCAACGAGCACTTCTGCATGACGCTCGCGGCGCGCATGGGCCTGCCGGCCGCGCCGGTGACGATCCGCAGGATTCCCGAGCCAATCCTGCTCATCGAGCGCTTCGATCGCGCGGTCGCGCACGAGGCGGGCAACCCCGAGCGCGTGGCGGCGGTCAAGCGCCTGCATGTGATCGACGGCTGCCAGGCGCTGGATTTGCCCGTGTCGTTCAAGTACGAGCGCAATTTCGGCAATACGACGGACGTGCGGACGATCCGCGAAGGCGCGAGCTTCGAAAAGCTCTTTGCGTTGACGCCGCGCTTCGTCACACCGGCCGCCGCTCGCACGTTCCTGACGCGATGGGCGGTGTTTCAGCTGCTCATCGGCAATAGCGACGCGCACGGCAAGAATCTGTCGTTCTTCATGCAGCGCGGCGGCCTCGTTCCGGCGCCGCTGTACGACCTGGTGTCGGTGAACGCGTACGGCGAGATGGTCGAGCAGGAAATGGCGATGGGCTACGGCGACGCGTTTCACCTCGATGAGGTCACGCCATTCGAATTGGCATGCTTCGCGCAGCGCACGGGCGTGCAGCCGCGCTATCTTGCGCGCGAACTGGTCCGCATGGCGCACGCAGCGCGCAGCCTGGCTCCGGAATTGGCCCAGAGTGAGCTTTATGTCGATGCGGAGCGTGGGCTGCTACAGACCGTCGCGGGTTTCATCGTCGGGCAGGCAGAGCGTCTGTCGAAAATGGCGCCCGAGGTGCCAAAAGTCGATCGCAAACTGCTCTGAGGGGATGCCCTGGAGGTGTGTTGGATATGCAACTAACAGCCAAGCGTTTCCTGCGCCCGCCTGGCTGGCGGCTCAGTGAGAACGAGTGGTCTCGTCCTCGTCCATCGAGCGTCCGATGAACTTGGCTGGAAACGGCTCGCCAGTGGGGCGAGTGGGCAGATCATGGCCTGCGCCCGCTGCACGGCGGCGCGGCGCAATCGAGTCGAGTAGGGCCTGCTGTTCGGGCGGCACCGCATAATTCCAGCCGAAGCGGCTCAACTGAAGACTTTGCGCGATGCGCAGCGCGGGTTCCATGAACTGCACCGCCGCGGCGGGCTCGTAACGTGCCTGAACCGTGTCGAGAAAGAGATAGAGCCAGTGGCTGAAATGCTTCGGCTCGACGCCCGGCACGGGATCATGCGCCTGCTGCACGTTGCCGCGGTAAGTCTTCGTGCCGAGCACGAGACTCGACCAGAAGCGGCACATCTTCGGCAAATGCTCGTCCCAGCGGCCGGCCAGCACACCCTCGAACACGGGACCGAGCAGGGCGTCCGCGCGCACGCGGTCGTAGAACGCGTAGACGAGCTCGCGGATGTTGTCTTCGGTGGGGGCGGTGTGCCGCGCGGGAGCGGCGCTGGTGTTGGGGAGCGTCATGTCGGAAGCCTGGGGCGAGGCGCTGAACCGCCGCGCGGTGGTACACGGGCCATGCAAACTGCGGCAAACTGCACGGCGAACCGCTTTGCAAGCTGCTGCGAATTTTCGCGAACTACTGCGAAGTGCTCATAATACCCAGGCGATCAAAAACTTGCATGCGACTTGCATGTTATTGTATGGATTCCTGCGCTAACGCACCTACCCACCTCCTGGCACCATGAGACTGACCGACTACACCGATTATTCGCTGCGCGTGATGCTTTATCTCGCGCTGCGTCGCGACGGGCTCTCGACGATCCAGGAGATCTCGGACGCCTATGGCATATCGAAGAACCATCTGATGAAGGTGGTGCAGCGTCTGGGCGAGCTTGGCTGGGTGGACACCATCCGTGGGCGCAACGGCGGCCTGCGGCTCGGGGCGAATTCGCTCGAGCTGAGCGTCGGCGCGGTGGTGCGGCAGACCGAAAGCGATTTCGCGCTGGTCGGATGCTTCCCCGACGAGCACGGCGATCGCCGAAGCTGCGTCATTGAGCCGCAATGCCGGCTCAAGCACGCGCTGGCGGCGGCGCGCGATGCCTTCCTCGCCGAACTCGACCGGCACACCATCGGCGAGCTGGCGCAGCCTGCCGGCGAATTGACCGGCCTGCTGGGCCTCGCCCCCATTACGCTGGTGCCCCGTGAGCGTGTCGCGCGGCACGCGCCGCCCAGCGAGCACTGAAGCGCGGCGCGCCTCGCGCCCGTTCATTCCGTCTTCCGTCATACCGTCTATCCTCACAGAAGTGCCTTGATGCATCTGTCAGGCCTACCGTTTTGCGGCCGGCCGAGGCGGCCGTTTACCCCTCCGTCCTTGCTCGCGGGCTGTCAACTCGGGTTGTCGCACGGGCTGTCGCGTGGGCTGTCGCGTGGGCTGTGACTCAGGCCGCGATGCAGGCATCGAGCGCAAAAATCGGAAAAAATGACGTGGTGCCCGCTTGAAACCGGCGCAACACCCCTCAGATTTGGTGACAGTCAAGAAACTGGAGGTCTCGTTTTAAATGAGAATCGACAAACTCACCACCAAGTTCCAGGAAGCACTCTCCGACGCGCAGAGCCTGGCCGTCGGCCACGACAACCAATACATCGAGCCGGTTCACCTGCTGGCGGCGCTCGTCGCGCAGCAGGACGGCTCGGCGCGCTCGCTCATGTCGCGCGCCGGCGTGCAGGTTCAGGCGCTGCAGAATGCGCTGAATGATTCCATCAACCGCTTGCCGCAGGTGCAGGGCACCGACGGCAACGTGCAGGTTGGCCGCGAGCTCGCGGGTTTGCTGAATCAGGCCGACAAGGAAGCGCAGAAGCTCAACGACACCTACATCGCGAGTGAGATGTTCCTGCTGGCGGTCGCCGACGATAAAGGCGACGCGGGCCAGATCGCGCGCAAGAACGGCCTGACACGCAAGGCGCTCGAAGCGGCCATCGTCGCGGTGCGTGGCGGCGCGCAAGTGCATAGCCAGGATGCCGAGAGCCAGCGCGAAGCGCTCAAGAAGTACCCCGTCGACCTGACCGAGCGCGCGCGTTCGGGCAAGCTCGATCCCGTGATCGGCCGCGACGACGAAATCCGCCGCTCGATCCAGATCCTGCAGCGCCGCACCAAGAACAACCCGGTGTTGATCGGCGAGCCGGGCGTGGGCAAGACGGCCATCGTCGAAGGCCTCGCGCAGCGCATCGTCAATGGCGAAGTGCCGGAAACGCTCAAGGGCAAGCGCGTGCTCTCGCTCGACATGGCAGCGCTGCTCGCGGGCGCGAAATATCGCGGCGAGTTCGAGGAGCGCTTGAAGGCCGTGCTCAACGACATCGCGAAGGACGAAGGCCAGACCATCGTCTTCATCGACGAAATTCACACGATGGTGGGCGCCGGCAAGGCCGAGGGCGCGATGGATGCGGGCAACATGCTCAAGCCGGCGCTTTCGCGCGGCGAGCTGCATTGCATCGGCGCGACCACGCTCGACGAATATCGCAAGTACATCGAAAAGGATGCCGCGCTCGAGCGCCGCTTCCAGAAGGTGCTGGTGGATGAACCGTCGGTCGAGGCCACCATCGCGATCCTGCGCGGCCTGCAGGAGAAGTACGAGCTGCACCACGGCGTGGAGATCACCGACCCGGCGATCGTCGCGGCGGCGGAGCTTTCGCATCGCTACATCACCGACCGCTTCCTGCCGGACAAGGCCATCGATTTGATCGACGAAGCCGCTTCGAAGATCAAGATGGAAATCGACTCGAAGCCCGAGGAGATGGACAAGCTCGACCGTCGCCTGATCCAGTTGAAGATCGAACGCGAGGCCGTCAAGAAGGAGAAGGACGAAGCGTCGCAAAAGCGTTTGCAGCTGATCGAGGAAGAGATCGATCGCCTGAGCCTCGAATATAAGGATCTCGAAGAAATCTGGACCGCCGAGAAAGCGGCGGTGCAGGGCAGCGCGCAGCTCAAGGAAGAGATCGATCGCGTGCGCGCCGAGATCACGAAATTCCAGCGCGACGGCAAGCTCGAGAAGGTGGCCGAACTGCAGTACGGCAAGCTGCCGGAACTCGAGTCGCGGCTGAAGCAGGTCACGCAGGCCGAGGCGAACGAGCAGAACAACCCGACGCGTCCGCGCTTGCTGCGCACGCAGGTGGGCGCCGAGGAAATCGCCGAAGTCGTGTCGCGCTCGACCGGCATTCCGGTTTCGCGCATGATGCAGGGCGAGCGTGAAAAGCTGCTGCTGATCGAAGACAAGCTGCACGAGCGCGTGATTGGCCAGGACGAGGCAATCAACGCCGTGGCCGATGCGATCCGCCGCTCGCGCGCCGGTCTCGCGGACCCGAACAAGCCCTATGGCTCGTTCCTGTTCCTCGGGCCCACGGGCGTGGGCAAGACCGAGCTCTGCAAGGCGCTCGCGGGCTTCCTGTTCGATTCGGAAGATCATCTCATCCGCATCGACATGAGCGAGTTCATGGAGAAGCACAGTGTCGCGCGTTTGATCGGCGCGCCGCCGGGATACGTGGGCTACGAGGAGGGCGGCTATCTGACCGAGGCCGTGCGCCGCAAGCCGTATAGCGTGATCCTGCTCGACGAAGTCGAGAAGGCGCACCCGGACGTGTTCAACGTGCTGCTGCAAGTGCTCGACGACGGCCGCATGACCGATGGCCAGGGGCGCACCGTCGACTTCAAGAATACGGTGATCGTGATGACGTCGAACCTCGGTTCGCACCTCATCCAGTCGATGGCGGGCGAGCCGCAGGAAGCGGTGAAGGACGCGGTCTGGAACGAAGTGAAGCAGCAGTTCCGGCCTGAATTCCTGAACCGCATCGACGAAGTCGTGGTGTTCCATGCGCTCGACCGCTCGAACATCGAGTCGATCGCGAAGATCCAGTTGCAGCGCCTGCGCGAGCGTCTGGAGAAGCTCGACATGGAACTGGTGGTGTCGGACGAGGCGCTCGCCAAGATCGCCGAGGTTGGCTACGACCCGCTGTTCGGTGCGCGGCCTCTCAAGCGCGCGATCCAGCAGGAAATCGAGAACCCGGTCGCCAAGCTGATCCTCGCGGGCAAGTTCGGGCCGAAGGATGTGATTCCGGTCAACATCCAGGACGGCAAGTTCATGTTCGAACGCGTCGTGCACTAAGGCGCGATTTGCATTGCGCGAAGCGCGTGCCGAAAGGCGCGCGCAGCCGCAAAGCCAGCAGTGCAAACAAAAAGGGCAACGGAATTTTCCGTTGCCCTTTTTTCTTATGCGCGCGCGGAGCGCGCGGCCACTCACGCCTGCTTGTTGCCGCCGCCCAGCAGCGAAGCGAGGCCGCCGAGCGTGCCCAGCACGCTCTCGGAATTGATCTGGCCGCCTGCGGGCACTTCGCCGTTCGGCGTGCCGGCGTTGATCACGTGCGGCAGCACCTGTGCGAGCAGGCCGCTCACCTGTTCGGGCTGCATGCCGACCTTCTGCGCGAGGCCCGAAACCACATCGGAGCCCAGGGCGTTGTGGAGTTGATCCGGCGAAACCGCCTGGTTCTCGCCGTTGCCGACCCACGACTGCACGATATCGCCGAGGCCGCCTTGCTGGAACTTCTGGATCAGGCCGTTCAGGCCGCCCGGCTGGTTGTTGATGAATTCCATCGCGACGGCGAGGAGTTGGGCTTGGCCGCCGCCTTGCTGCTGCGACGAGGAACCGAGCAGGGAACCGAGGGAATCTAGCAGGCTCATGACAATCTCTCTGAATGATGGCCGCGACAGGGGCCGCGGCCGGAAAACCGGATGGCGCACACGAGGTGCGCC
>JAITTX010000361.1 GCA_031286755.1 Paraburkholderia sp. | reverse complement strand
ATCCGTGGCAAGCGAGCCGCGAGGTAAGCCGTTGGGGGAGCGGGTAAGAGAACGTGGAGAAAGCGAATGGCTGACCATGCGTCTGAGTCGGTGAATGCCGGAAATCAGCACCGGCCACTCTCGGCCCATCTTGCCGCATTGCAACGAAGAAGCTGGCAAGGAAGCCCGCCAGCAATTGAGCCGCAAATCGAGATCCGCCCAGTGAAAAAGGTACAGCGCCCGGTGTTCTGCCGCTTCTGTGGACGAAACCAGTACGAAGTGCACCTTATCGCCGGATCAGGTGTCTATATCTGTGACGAATGCATAGATGTGTCGTTGGACATACTGGCCGATCAGGGCACGCCGCTCCCGACTGTTGCGGGAGCGGCGCAAGCTGCCAGTACGGAACCAAGTGCTCAAGATCGTGCGCCCCCGTTTCACCGTCAATCAAACGGCAGCCACGCTTCTACCCAGCCAACAGTTTGTGGACTGACTGATGACCGCTGAACCATCCCTCGAAGAACCGTTGACCTTGGACGTTGTGCGAGACGATCCGGAAGTTTTCCTGTTGCCTGATGGAGAAACGATCGAGGTGATTGACGACGCGGTTATTTGGCTCGAAAAGCGGTGGAAAGCGCGTTTCGAGCACGTGTTGCGAGGTTGGGATTACGGACGAGTCGCACTGGCCGCAACGGCGCACCCGCAAGATGTTCCGGGCATGGTTCACGATTCAGTTGCACTCGATGGTCTACGACATGCACTCAGTGCCTGTGATTCACGAAGGTATCGACATGGGCTGCCCCGCGCATCTTCTCCACTGGGCGCCGTGCCACCACTCGCAATGGCCGGAAAATCCATGAACCTGCTGATAAAGCGCATCGCCGGGACCGATGCAAGGCTCGAAGAGATGAAGGCGGCACGCAAGGCCGCACAGAACGCGAACAGCCAGGCGCACAAGCGAGCAAAAGCCGACAGCGAGCGAAGGGGCATGCTGGCGGGCGAGACGATTCTTCGGCGCGTGGACCGGGGGGGAGCTGACCGACTTTCTACTGATGATGGACGAATACGTGTCGCGCCCCGCCGACCGCGCACTGTTCGATCTGGATTGAGGCAATGTCCGCCAGCCATTCCCTCGACGGTGAGGCCCGCGCCGAGCTGCTGTGCTACCTGCTGGTCTGCCAGATGATCGCGCGCCGTTGTACCGGCGACTGGCTGCGCACCGATCACCTCATCGAGAGCGCGCGACTCTGGTTGAGCGCGAATAGCGGCGGATGCGACTGGCTCGAGCGTGCCGAGCTGGGCGTGTTGTCGGTAATGCTGGCCACCGAGCTGGAGCACCAACGGTTGATGCCCACCGTGAGCGAACTGACCGCCCTGCACACGCCAGGCTGGCGGCTCGACTATCGCGCCCCGCTCGTGTGCAGCCTGCACGAGTTTTGCGCGGCACGGTTGCATAATGCGGGCGGACACGGCACCGGGCCAGTTTGATCGCGCCATCGCCACTGGTGTACTTTGTGAACATGGGGGCTTCTCCCCTAGGCTCCGTTTTGAGTACAAACCATCGGCTGATGGTGGCATGGGTGCGCCGTAGGCCTGTGGATAAGTGGGGCATCTGCGCGATAATCGGAGGAATTTGCAGGGGAATTTGACGTGTGTAAGTTGGCGGGCGTTGCTGGATAAGGATTTGCATCCGATTTACACAGAATGATCGACTGACGCATGTAAATCAGTCATCAACTCGTTAACTGTTTCGGCCAGCACTTCCTGCGTTGCACCTGTAATAATGAAGTCATCTGCATAACGAACGATGTTGACTCTTGACGGATTGTTGTTGTCGCTACGATATCTTGCTCGTAGCAGGTCTTCCAGTCCGTCCAGCGTCATGTTCATCAACGTCGGCGAGATAATACCGCCCTGTGGGGCACCCGCTTCCGTTGAGTGAAGGACCCGGTTATGAAGGTAGCCAGCCTTCAACCATCCTCGCAGTATCGCCTTGTCCATGGTGATGTGGGCGATCAGCCAGTCGTGCGAGAGTTCGTCGAAGAACCAGCTGATGTCGGGCGTCCAGTATCCAGTTCACGCTCGTGCGAGCAATTCCCGTCGCAAGCGCATCCAGCGCATCGTGCTGGCCGCGCCCCGGCCGGAAACCGTATGAGAAGCCCAGGAACTCCGTCTCGTAGACCGCGTTGAGCACCGCCACCAGCGCGCGCTGGACGATCTTGTCCTCCAGCGCGGCAATGCCCAGCGGGCGCTGTTTGCCATCCGCCTTCGGTATGTACCGTCGACGGCTGGGCAGCGCACGATAGGCCTGCCGGTGAATTCGCCCATGCAGGTCTTCAAGGTTTCGCTCCAGGTCATGCTCATAGTCGTGCCACGTCACGCCATCGACGCCAGCCGCCGCCCTCCGTTTCAGCCAGAAGAACGCCGTCGCCAGCAGGTCCATGTCGATCAGGTGGAACAACGCCGTGAACTTCTCCTTCTTCCTTTGCCTTGCTGCACAACGCACACGTTCCCGCCTCCGGGACACGCTTTCCCGACTCTGCGTCCGGCGCGTGTGAGACCAGCCCGTGTTCCCCTTGGCCCCACCCCTTGGCTCCACCGGCTCCGCCCCCGGTTGCCCGGGCTTGTTCGCCAGCTTCGTCGCTACTATGGGTGAGTCTGACTTCTCCCATCCGTTCACCATCGGCTTCGGCTCCTCGCCTTCCCGATGCGGACCACCCGGCCCGATTGCTGCCGGCGGGGAGATCTCCCGGTTCCCGCGTAAAGGTCGTACTGACATGCCTGGGTCTCAGACCGCGCCGGGTCCGCACGACGCTCGCGATAGCGCGCCGTGCAGTATTGCCTTCCGCATACAGTAGTGCGTCAGCACCCGGATCTCTAAACATTTCGTGGCTCAATGGCTGGCCTGTCAGCACCCCTGTCAACGCTTCGCGACCCGCCTCGCGGCTGGACACGCATGACTCGGGGACATTGTGAATCGCTAGTTCTTCCAACGTCGGGGACTTTCACCCCTTAACCTCTACCGGTCTCCCGGCGCACACTGTATATTTATACAGTACCCGGAAAAGTGGTAACCAGCAAGCGAAAACCGTGGCCCCTCGGCACGTTCTTTGCCGTTCGTGCGGCGTACCCCACATACGTCCACATGCGCCCGTTATGTGTATGATAGTGTCATACACGATTGAATTGAGGTGCCATCATGGCGAGCGAACGCCTGACAATCACATTGACGCCGGAACTGCTTGAGTTCGTCCGCGAGCGAACCGCAGAGGGCGACTACAACAGCGATAGCGAGGTAATCCGGGATGGCCTCCGGCTGCTGAAGGAGCGCGACAACGCGGTTCGTCAGTGGCTGACCGAGAAAGTGGTCCCGAGCTATCTCCAGTACAAGGCCAACCCGGGAGGTGCGATGACCCGGGAACAGATCGAGGAACAGCTGGATCGGGACAGGCGCCAACGTCGGGCGAAAAAGGGAGCGGCGGGCTGATGCCGTACAAGGTTCAATACCTGCCGTCGTTCTACGACATGCTGCGTCAGATCGAGGAATACATGGTGGACCACGATCGCTCCGATGCATCGATCGATCGCTACCGGTCCACTGTGTTTGATACGTGCGAAAAATTCGCCACGTTTCCGAATCGGGGGGGACGGCACGACGACGTCATGCCGGGACTGCGAACCTGGAACATCGAGGGCGAAACCATCCTCGCCTATATAGTCGATGATCCGACTTTGGCTGTCACGTTCGTGGGCATCACGTACGGCGGTCAGAACTGGATGGAAATCTTTTCCATGCGCCCTGTGGGCCCAGTGCAGTGATTAACAGCCCGTCCCGGCGGGCTTCTGTGCAACGATTCCTGAGTTGAATCTGTCTCGGCAAGCGTCCTCATGCACAGCACAGGCACGCAGGCCGCATTCACGCGCACCCAATTTGGTATCCCTTTGATTCTCGTGCGAGTTTCCGGTTTGATACTCCCAAGCCTGCTGGGGCGACTCCTTGCGCTCCCCAATAATTTCAATTAAAAGCCAGCGGGTTGCCGTCTATCTGACCAACCTCGCTCACCCACGACCGTTGAATCCGCCGGTCGGTTACACCGCGGTACCTAATGAGTGCGATCAGGCGACGCAAGGCGGTTAATACCAGGGGCACGATGACACTGCAGCGATATAACTGCGCGGGGCTGAACGCATACGCAATCCCCCAATGGCTGAATATGCAAAATCAATCGGATGGTGATGCATGTCGCTTATAAGGCGCTGCGTGGTGTAATGAGAGCGGTCATTTACTGCCAGTAATTAACTTGTAATAAAAATCTATTTGTTACAAACCGTTACGGATTTTTATGTGCGACTGGGTGTATTCGGGCGTTAGTATTTTGGTCAATCTGCGCGTCAAGATGCTAATTCGATTTATATTCATCTCGCATTAAAGCGCGTCGAATTCTCGATTTACGCGCCCACATGCCTATGCAGCAATCGTCTGTCCGGGCGGTCCCCGGAGCGCCGCCCCGCCTGCGGGCGGTCGTGCTTCCGTGGCCACCTTCACACGCATCGGGCATGTCTGGTTGAACCGACAGGGAAGCGCTTTGCCATGCATCGCGAGTTCGCCACCATCGAATCGTCGATCGAAGCATTCGTCGAGCAGCCCGACGATCCGACGCTGCTGCTCGACATGACCGACAACGACGTCGTGCCGGTGCTGAAGATGCTGCAATCGCTCGATCAGCGCGTCGGCGATGCGATTTTCCTGATCTTTCCATTCGCGTGCGAGACGGCCGGGATGTACCTGCAAAGGTGCATGGAAGCCCTGGACCATCAGATCGACGAAGAGAATCACGAGCGTGTCGGACGTGACGAAGCGCCCTGGCCGCCATTGCCATTGACGTGTATCGACCCGAGGCGCACACCTGCGGAAAGGTTGCGCAACGCCATCATTCACATTCACACGCTGGTGCCGGAAGGCGCCAAAGTCGTCTGGGCATGGTTGCCGGCTTCGATCGCCGATGCCGACGGCTTCGCGAAGATGATGCTGCACTTGCTGGCGCTGAACGGCTTCGAAGACTGGATGGAAGGACACCGCTTCTGTATCCGCGACGATCGGGATCGTCCGTGTTTGATTCCGCTCGCCCGCGAGAGAAGAGCGGAGCATGTAGTGATTCTCCCCGTCGATCTCTCGTCGCAGAAGGCCATTCGCAACCTGGTCGACGTCGCAAACGATGAGGTACAGCCGATCGCGCAGCGCATGGGTGCGTTGATGCAGATCGCGGCGCTCGACCTCGCGCACGGCCGGCTGCCTGATGCGCTACGCAAATATCGCGCGCTCTATGGATTTCATGCCGAACGGCATGATGCGACAGGCTGCGCACTGGCGTTGCACGGCCTGGGCGACGTCGCATTGCGCCGGGGGGCGCAGCGCGACGCGAACCTGTGGTATGGACGGGCGCTCCAGATGGCGCTCGATGGTCGCAATCTTCTCGTAGTCCTTAATTCGCTGATGGCGATCGGCAACTGTTCCAGCGCACTCGGCGAACATGCAAATGCGGCGGCCTGGTTCAATCTGGCGAGTACCGCCGCCGGCAGGCTGATGCTCGTGCATACGAAGATCGAGGCGATGGAGAAGGCTGGCGTCGCGCTGCTCGCATGCGGCAAGGCAGCGGAAGCCGCGAAGCACTGGGTCGACGCGAAGCGTCTGTGCGAACAGTTCGGCTGCGAACGGCAACGCTGCGGCATGCTCGACCGGCTGGTGTCGCTCTATGCGAAGGCCGGCCTGAAAGCCGAGGCAAAAGCGTACGAACTGGAAAAGGCCCCGCTTCTGGCGGCGCGCCGGCGTGGAGCCCCAGCGTCCGCGACCCACGATAACCGGACATGAACGGGCATCACGATGAGTGATTCGGAAAACCGGTTAATTCGCGCATCCGATTCCTCTGCGAGTAGCCATACGCAATCGGAATCCGACGTGAACACGGCGTGCGATTCCCTCCTCGAGACCGTGCAGTCCACCTGCGACCCATTCAAGCAGACGTTCTCACCAAAAGGCACCGCGCTTCATCGCGCCAGCGAGGCCGTAAGCGCGCTGGCTTCCCTGCAGGGCGCACCGTCGCAGTTGCTCAATACCGGCATCGCGCAGCTACCGCTGCTCGGCAAGATGCCGGGGATGCCGGCGGCCACGATTGGCGCGGCCCATCTCGGGACGCCACACGCGCACGATCATCCGCCGAGCGACGGCTTTCCGTTGCCGAGCATGGGCGCGACGATCGGCAGCGGCTGCCTGAGCGTGCTGATCGGCGGCATGCCGGCGGCCCGCGTGACGGATATCGGCATCGCGCCGACGTGCGGTGGACTGATGCCTTACTTCGATATTCATACGGGTTCGAGCAACACGTTCATTGGCGGGATGCGTGCCGCGCGCATGGGCATCGACATGACGCGGCATTGCAATCCGATGGAGCACCCGGAGAAGTCCGGCGAAGCAGCAGAGGGCGAGGCGGAGAAAGCGGAAGCAGCCGCGAGCGAGGCCGCTGAAGTGACAAGCCGGGCGCGCTGGGCGGGACGTGCGGGCAAGGCATGGAAAATCGGCAATGTGGCGGTTGGCCCTGCGTCGGGCGTGGCGGGCGCGGCCGCCGATGCGAAGCATCACGAGGACCTGGCAGCTGCAATGATGGCTGCGCAGACGGCTGCGGATCTCGCGATGATGGTACTGGGGAACCTGATGGGCAAGGATCCAGGGATCGAGCCGAGCATGGGCATGCTGATGGACGGCGACGCAACGGTGCTGATAGGCGGTTTTCCGTTGCCGGATTCGCAGGTGATGTGGCACGGCATCAGACATGGGATCGGGAAGAGGGTTTTTGCGAAGATGCCGAAATGGGCGCAGAAGCTGGCCTGTGAATTCTTTGGGGAACCGATCGACCCGGTTACGGGTGACGTGCGAAACGACTTTACGGACTACAAGACCAGCGAGGTCGTGCCGTTCAGGTGGGGCCGTCACTACAGCAGCCGGTGGCATGAGCGCGATGGCCTGCTGGGTTACGGCTTCCGGCATGCCTGGCAGCACGAACTCCAGTTGCTCCGTACGCGCGCCGTGTATACCGATCCGCGTGGAATCGAATACACGTTCAGCAGGTGCGCCGATGCGACCTATGGCGGTTATTGCCAGGGATACGAGATCGAACAGCTCGATGACCGGCACTTCGTCGTCCGGCATCAGATAGAGGGCGATCTGGAGTTCCAGCGATTCCCCGATTCAGCCCGGTTTGCCCGCTGTGTCGGTCATGTCCGGGATGGGACGCGTAGTGTCCTGCACTGGAATGAAGAGGGGCGTCTCCAGAGGATTACGCAAGCCGACGAGCGAGGCCAGACCCGGAGGGTGATCGGATTCGGGTATGACGGGCTCGGGCGGATCCTCGAAGTTGTGCTGACGGGCGTCGATGGACAGATTAACCGCATCGCCCGGTACGGATATGATGCAAATGGGTGTCTGGCCACGTACCGCAATGCGCTCGATGCGGTTTCGGCTTGCGAATATGAATCACAGCACCGAATCGTGCGCCTTACCGATGCGAACGGATACGCATTCTTCTATCGCTACGACAGTGAGGGCCGTTGTCTGGAAAGTACCGGCCAGGATGGGATGTGGCACGTCCGCTTCGAGTACCAGCCGGGGCGAACCATTGTCACTGAGGCGGATGGCGGCAAGTGGACGGTCCTGTACAACGAAGTGGGGACGATTACCCGCGTGGTCGATCCGTATGGAGGCGCGGCCGAATACGCGATTGCTCCGTCGGGGCACGTCGCTGGGGAAATCGACTCGGGCGGGCGAACGTTACTATGGATTTACGACTCACGCGACAGGAACTTCGGCCGCCTTGATCGATTCGGCAACCTCTGGCCGTGCAAGGACGATTTGCCGAACCTGCCCAACCCGCTAGCGCACGACGTGCCGAACTCGGTAGATGGCCTGATGTGGGGGGAGGTCAATGACGCCGGTCTTGTCGGCACGGTGCTGCTGCCGCGAGAAATCGAACGGTGGAAATGGCATGACGCTGCTGCAACTGCACTCGCTCCGGGTGAGCCGCGACGACAACTCGACGCTGCGGGCAGGGTGATCCGGCGTACCGATATGAGCGGACACACCGAGCGCTTCGAGTACGACGCCGAAGGCAACCTGGTGCGACGCGTCGATCAGGATGGCGCAGCAACCTGCTTTACGCGATCTTCCTGGAATCTGCTGGCCAGCGAAAGGAATGCGCACGGCGAGACGATTCGCTATCGCTATACACCTCGCCGGAAAATTGCATCGATCACCGATGCGAACGGTAATGAAACCGCGTACCGCTACGACCTGAAGAACCGGCTGACGGGTGTGGCGCGACATGGCCGGCTGAGGGAGAGCTATCGCTATGACGTTGGTGACCGCCTGATCGAAAAGTGCGACGGCGCTGGCAACTGGTTGCTGAAATTCGAAATCGGCGAGAATGGCCTGCCGCGCGAGCGGATCCTGGCGTCGGGGAGCAAGCATGTCTACGAATATGACCGTTTCGGCCATCACACGAAAGCCTCGACCGACGCGCACGAGATCCAACGAACGTTCGATATGCTCGGGAGGCGCACATCGGATAAACGCGATGGCGCGGGCGTCGAGCATGTCTACGCTGGACATCGGCTGGGGCGAACGCGCTACTTCGAGCGTTTCGAGGTCGTGTACACTCACACCGCGAACGGCCAGACGTCGATTCGGACTCCGGGCGGTGGCACGCATTGCGTGCAACGTGGCAATGACGGCCGCGTGCTGCTGGAGTTGGGCAACGGTACGCAGGTGTGCTACGCGTTCGACCGCAAGGGACGTTGCACGGAGCGCGTCACATGGCGTACCGGCGCCCCCGCGGCGTTTCGTCGGGTTGCGTACGAGTACAGCGGCGCGGGGGAGTTGCGTCGCGTGAGCGACAGCGCAAAGGGCGACACGCATTATCAGTACGACGACGTGCATCGCCTGGTCGGCGAGGTATGCGCCGGTTGGCAAACGCGCCGCTACGAGTACGATCCGGCCGGGAATCTGTTGTCGATGCCAACCTGCCCGAGGATGCACTATGCGGACGGCAACCGGCTATCGACGGCGTCGCGCGGCCAGTACAGGTACGACGGGCGCAACCACCTGTGCGAAGAAATTGCGCGCGACGGCCGGCGCACGACGTATCACTACGACAGCATGGACCTCCTTGTGGGCGTCGTGTGGTCCGATCGTCCTGAAGCGTGGACGGCAGAATACGACGGCCTGTGCCGCCAGATAATCGCGAAAACGGGTGATCTCTCAACGGCGTACTACTGGGACGAAGACCGGCTTGCTGCGCAGATTGAACCGGGAGGCAAGCTGCGACTCTTCGTGTATGTCGACGAGACGTCGCTGGTGCCGTTCATGTTCATCGACTATCCCGGCATTGACGCGCCGGTAGCTTCCGGAAACGAGTACTTTGTACTCTGCAATCAGGTTGGCATGCCCGAGCGTATCGAGGACGCTAGCGGCAACGCGGTGTGGCTCGCGAAGGAGATCGATCCATACGGAACGATTGTCGTCACGGAAGGAAATTCGGTGGAGTACGACTTGCGCTGGCCGGGGCATTGGCTGCAGCGCGAAACCGGATTGCACGTCAACCGCTTCCGGTCATATAGCCCGATGCTGGGGCGATATCTCCAGTCGGATCCGCTTGGACTGGCCGGTGGGATCAACCTTTACGCGTACGCTGCCAATCCGGTTGTGGCAGTGGACGTGCTGGGCCTGCACGCCGAGAATAATCAGGCGTCCGAGGCCAGGCCGCCCATTCCGGCGGTCGCCGGTCATTCGCAGGAGCCGGAGGTCAAGGGGCCCGACGTCCTGAAACGTAACGATCAGGGCGAACCGGAATTCGAGAAGGTAGCGGACCTCAAAGGCTATGAGACTGAGGAGGATCGAAAGCTTGATAGAAATCCGCGGTATTCATGGGAAGTCTTGCTTGACTTGAAAGACGGGAAACAGATAACCGCGTACAAAAATATGTCGGGCAAGCCCACGTACGATTTCAACTGCCACGGTTACTCAATTGGTGATAGCAGATTCTGGATCAACAGCGACGCCCTGGAAGAATTTCTGGCGAAGACCACTTTATTGAGGCAGAGAGCACCGACGGAGGAGCCCTCCCCTGGGGACGTGGTCGTCTACAGAATGGACGATAAGCTCGTGCATTCCGCCGTCTTGACGAGCGACGGAAAGGTGGTAATGGCGTCTGGATTTACTATGTACGACAATCCCCCGCATGAAACGCCTCCCGGCAGTAGCCCCGGTCCCTCGAAAACAACCTTGCGTCCAGTCGAGGGGGGGTGGGCGGACAGGCATCGGATTCCCTACGAGGGAACGACTAGAGAATATTGGACGCCCACTTGAGCGGAGCCAAACGTGTATTCATAGGTGTGCCTAACCGGAAACCTGCACGAGAATCAAGGGCGCTTCAATTTTACATAATATAATTTATCGCACTTTTATATGTAGAAGCAATATGAGAATGTCGTGTTCGGGGGTGCGGCGGAATTCTTGGACTATCAGGAGCTAGTCCATGTATTCGTACGAAGACCGCATCCGCGCAGTCAAACTCTACTTGAAGCTTGGAAAGCGCCTTACCGCGACCGTTCGTCAATTGGGCTATCCCACAACGAAATCTCTCGAACGTTGGTATCACACGTACGAGCGATGCCTGGATTTGCCGAGGGAACGCATTTGCTTGAGGCCGCGCTATACGGCAGAACAAAAGAAGGCGGCCACAGACCACTATATGAGCTATGGCCAGTGTCTGGCTGCAACGACAAAGGCCCTGGGATATCCGGGACGCGGGACGCTCGTCACCTGGCTCGACGAACTGCATCCTGAGCGAAAGAAACGCGTTCTCGGGAAGGCTTCGGGTATTCGGCACACACCAGAACTCAGGCAGACAGCGGTCATCGATCTGTGTACTCGACGGGAAAGCGCTGAGGAAGTTGCCAAAAAGATTGGCGTGAGCCGTCCAACGTTGTACAACTGGAGAAATCGGTTACTCGGTCAGGAGGCTGTTTCAAACATGACACGCCGCAACGATCCGCCGCAGAGCTCCGAGAAAGCGACGCTGGAGCAGCAGGTCGAATCACTCCGACGAGACATCCGGAAGCTCCAGATCGAACACGACATCCTGAAGAAGGCCAATGAAATAATAAAAAAAGACCTGGGCGTCAACCCGCAACTCCTGACGAATCGGGAGAAGACGGCGCTGGTTGATGCCCTGAAACAGACTTACACGCTGCCGGAGCTTCTGGCTGAATTGGGGCTCGCCCGTAGCTCCTACTTCTATCACCGAGCGCGGATACAAGCTGCCGACAAGTATGCTGGTGTACGCCGTGCCATCGCAGACATCTTTGAACTGAATCACCGCTGCTACGGATATCGCCGGGTGCGCGCGGCACTTGGCAGGCAGAAGGTCTTCATCTCGGAGAAGGTCGTTCGGCGGTTGATGAAGCAGGAGCGTTTAAGCGCGACCACAACGAGACGACGTCGATACGGCTCCTACGCCGGAGAAATAGGGACGGCCCCAGAGAACCTTATCAACCGGGATTTCCGGGCCGCAGCACCGAATGAAAAGTGGCTCACAGACATCACGGAGTGTACGCCCAGCCAGCGTAGCCCGCCCATCCGGGGGTGAAGCTGCTTGAGCATGTATGGAATGCATTACCTGGAGTATTCGATGTGGCAGTACCAGGGACATGCCCTTCTTCTGCTGCGAGAAGAAGTGAGCCGAAGCGGCGGTGACTTGCTGACACTGGCAAGGTGACGTAGTCCGCGGGAAACGGGGCTTGAGGCGAAGTGGTTACGCCGAGATGAGTCTCTAGGCTGAGCATGGGACGGTTGAGGAACACGAACCTATTGAAACGCATCTGAGGGTTGAAACGTCACCCCTGCCTACACCGCTTAACAGGCAGGACGCGAATTGCTGCTCGCACACACGTAGGACGCGGCGGCACGACGGCTGTATGGACAACTCTGCCAATCAGCCAGGGATCACGGGGAGCGCGCAGCTAGACCGTGGTATTCGCGACGACTTGCGGCAAGCAAGGATAAAGACTGCGATAGGCAACCTCGCCCATGCGTTGAGTCCTGCATGTGAACTGGGGAAGGTCTGCACAGATGTTAAGGGAGTGTGCCCCCGATGATGTGCAGACTGGCGGAGCCTCCGTAGTAGTCCGAGACCGGGAAAGCCGTGTCACATGGCGAAGGGAGGCAGTTTAAGTGGTTTGCTGGGTTAATTAACTGACCATAGTGAGGTGAACACCTTTGATAATCAGTGAAATGCAAAGCAAACTGGCGACATGGTCAACGGACGACAAAGAGCGCAAGTTCGATCGACTCCTGAGACTGGTTGCTGACAAAGCTTGGTTGAGTGAAGCGGCCCGTATTACGCTGGCCTCCAGCGGAGCTCGCACACCGGGCGTGGACGGTGTCGACAAGGCCATGATGGAAGCTCATCTCCATGATGAACTGGCGACGATACGCGACGAACTGTTAGCGGGCTCGTATAGCCCGTTGCCGGCTCGACGCGTGTACATACCAAAAGCGAACGGCAAGCTCAGGCCACTCGGCATTCCGAGCCTACGGGATCGGATCGTGCAGCGGGCTATGTTGATGGCCATGGAACCGATATGGGAGAGTGATTTCCATGCGGCATCTTATGGCTTCAGACCGGCGCGCTGCGTACATCACGCGATTCGCACGGTGAAACTTCAGCTGCAAGATGGTGGTGAACAAAGTGTCGCGGGACGCTGGGTTATTGAGGGCGACCTCGCGAGCTACTTCGACACCGTGCATCATCGCCTGCTGATGAAGGGAATCCGAAAGCGCGTCGCCGATCAACGACTACTCGCTTTGCTATGGAAGTTCATAAAGGCGGGCTGCATTGATCGCGATTTGTTCCGTGCGTCGAGCGAGGGTGTTCCACAAGGCGGGGTCATCTCGCCACTTCTGTCTAACATCATGTTGCATGAGTTCGATAAGTGGATGGAGGAGAACTATCTGAGCAAGAAGGTACGGAAGGATCGGTGGCGGTGGAACTTCGACATACTCAAACAGCGGCCTACTGCTGTGAGAGAGAACCGACAGTGGAAACCTGCTGTCGCCTACTGCCGGTATGCGGATGACTTTGTGATCGTGGTCAAAGGTACTCGCGAACACGCGGAGGCAGTACGCCAAGCGTGCCGTGGATTCCTTGAAGGCGAACTGAAACTCACGCTGAATATGGAGAAAACCCATATTACGCATGTGAACGATGGCTTCGTCTTCCTTGGTCATCGCATCATCCGCAAGCGAGGACCACGCGGGCGCATGAGGCCTGTGACGACCATTCCGTGGGAGAAGTATCGGGGCTTCGCCGAGAGGCTAGTCAAGCAACTGTCTGGCAACTACAGTAGGAACCGGATGGACCTGTTGGAAAGCCTGAATCGACAAATTGCTGGCTGGGCTGCCTTTTATCAATACACCGACTACACGGCCACAGTGTTCGTCAAGTTGGACCGTACCGTCTTCTGGAAGTTTGGATACTGGCTCGCACGCAAGTATCGGCGCAGCTTCCCTGCGTTGATGCGCGACCACGTCCGGCGCCCAGAAGATGGACAGGCGAAGACATGGGTGCTTCACGGCCAAACTAGTCGGGGTTGGTATGGGGCGGTGGCGCTTCGGCGTCTTGTTACTAGTCGCAAGGGCCGGTTTACTTGGCGCACCCCCGCGACAAATCCGTTCATCTTGCGCGACGAGAAACGCAGCACCATCGAATCACGCTACGCTGATGTCGCCTTTGCTATGAGCAACGCTTAAATGGAGAGCCGGATGCGCTGAGAGGTGCAAGTCCGGTTCGGGGAGGAGAGGCAGGGAAATAGTTCGACTACGCCCTGTCTCTTACTCCACTCCAGATTCCTGCCGGCAAAGTCTATCTGTCTCCTGTCATCGATTGCTTCGATGGGCTTGTGATCAGTTGGTCGATCGGTACGCGACCAGACGCCGAGCTTGTGAACACGATGCTCGATGCCGCCATCGAAGCAATCGGTAGTAGCAACAGCCGACCAGTGGTCCATTCAGATCGCGGTGCGCATTATCGCTGGCCAGGGTGGCTTACCCGGATACGTAAGGCCAAACTGATTCGTTCAATGTCGCGCAAGGGTTGCTCGCCCGATAACGCGGCGTGCGAAGGCTTCTTTGGTCGGCTGAAAACGGAACTGTTTTACTCTCGGGACTGGCAGACCGTCAGCACCGACCAGTTCATTGAGGTCGTTGACTCGTACATTCGCTGGTACAACGAGAAACGGATCAAGATCTCACTTGGCGCACTCAGTCCGATTGAATACCGGGAGAGCCTCGGGCTGACCACATAAACTAGTCCAAGAATTCCGCCGCACCCCCCACCCCGACCTATGCATAGTTAGGTGACAGCCGGGCACCCCATTCAAAATCGCTCGTGCAGGCCCAGCCCGGCACCTAGAGACATGCGATAGAATACTGTGAATACATACAGTATGTGGGCGGCAAGGCAATGCCTGACCAGACAGGCGCTGCGCCCGCGCGCCCCGCACCACCATGGCGACTTCTCGCTTTGATTTGCGATGGGGCCTACTCTTGGCAAGCCCTCAACCGCGAGTCTGCTCGAGGGAAAACGGATGAAATTCTGTACGGATGCTGCGCCAATGCTCAAATGCTCCCCGACCATCTGATTCCGCAGTAATTGCAGCGTGACAACCTACCCACCGCGCCGAATTGCTCATCTCGACATGGACGCCTTTTACGCGTCCGTCGAACTCCTGCGCTACCCGGAATTGCGTGGCAAACCCGTTGTGATTGGCGGCGGACGCAATGCGGCACCAGAAACCTTGCCCAACGGCACGCGCCGCTTCGCCCGACTTCGCGACTATGTGGGTCGCGGCGTCGTCACGACTTCGACCGATGAGGCGCCCGCCCTCGGCGTTTTCTCTGCGATGGGCATGATGAAGGCCGCGCAGCTCGCACCCGATGCCATTCTCCTGCCTACGGACTTTGATTCGTACCGGCGCTATTCGCGACTCTTCAAGGATGCGGTTCGGACGTTCACGGACCAAATCGAAGACCGGGGCATCGACGAGATCTACATCGACCTCACGAACGTTGATGGTGAATCGAAGGAACTCGGAACCCGGATCAAGGAAGCAGTGCACCAGGCGACCAACCTCACCTGCTCTATCGCCATCGCACCGAACAAGCTGCTCGCAAAAATCGGCTCAGAGTTGGACAAGCCGAACGGTTTCATGATACTCACGATGGAGGATCTCGAGTCGCGTATCTGGCCGCTGCCAGCAAAAAAAGTGAATGGAATCGGCCCGCGCGCAAGTGACCGCCTCGCGAGCATAAGGATCGGAACGGTTGGTGAGCTAGCCTCGGCGGACCTCGGGCTCTTGCAGGAACACTTTGGGCGCACGTATGCCGCGTGGCTGGTCAGAATCGCGCGAGGCCTCGACGATCGTGCCGTGGTGGTTTCTTCCGAGCCAAAGTCCATGACTCGAGAAACGACGTTCGAGCGTGACATGCATGTAATCTGCGACCGCGCAACCCTGACGCCAGCGCTGACATGCCTTTGCGTACGGGTCGCCGATGACCTTCAGCGCAAAGGGTATCGCGGCCGAACAGTAGGCCTGAAAATCAAGTTCGCTGATTTCAAGATCGTCACTCGCGACCTCTCGCTGCCAGAACCAGTGGCAGATGTAGCCTCTATTCGACGAGCGGTCGGCAAATGCCTGAAGCGAGTCTCGTTGGATCGTCGGATCCGCCTCATAGGTGTGCGCATTGGATCTCTTGAGCG
>JAITTX010000243.1 GCA_031286755.1 Paraburkholderia sp. | reverse complement strand
GCGCGACCAGCGCGAGAAGGCGAGCGTCATCAGCGGCGCGCCGACCATCACGCCAATCGCGTAGGTGGTGATCAGCATGCCCGCGGTGGGGATGGAGACGTGCACGCCCTCGGCGATCACGGGCAAGAGCCCCATCGGCGAGAACTCGGTGGTGCCGATGCTGAACGCGCCCATGGCGAGCGCCAGCAGAGAAAGCCATGCGTGGCCGGGTTGCTCTTGCTGATCCGGCTTCGAGAGTTGAGCCTGGTTCATGCTGCTTGCTCCGTCATGTCTTGATGGAAATGGGGCAGGACTTCACTGGCGATTTCGCTGAAGGTCTCGTCGAGTGGCCTGCGGTTGCGCCGGAAATGCAGGGCGATGTGATCGACGCCCGCCTGGCGCATCGCCTCCAGCTCGCCGATGAGCGCATTGCGCCCCCCGCTCGCGCCGAAGCGATGGCGTTGCAGCGGCTCGTCGGGGTCTTCGGCCAGATCCAGATGGATGAAGCTCACATAGGGCTTCGCGCCCGCCACCGCGCGCCATGCCGCCACGCGGCGCGCGTGGTCGGCGGGCGTGCCCGGGTAGGCGAGGCAGCCGTCCATGTGCTGGCCGAGCCATTCCGGCTGTTGCTGCGCGAGGCCCGCCACGAACAGGGGCAGGGGCGCGCGGGTTTGCGGCAGCACCTCGATGCCGGGCGGCAGGTAGCCTTGCGCGCCGCTCTTCAGGAGCGCGATCTGCTCGCGGAAATTGGCGCCCCGGGATTCATAGTCGCGGCCGAACAGCGGGTACTCCACCGGCCGGTCGCCGCTCGCCACGCCCAGCAACAGGCGCTCGCCGCTCAAGGCCTGGATCGAGGCGGCCGACTTGAGCGTGAGCAGCGGCTCGCGCAGCGGCAGCACCACGGCGGCCGTGCCGAGCAGGATGTCGCGCGTGATGCCCGCGAGGTAGCCGAGATACGAAAACGCTTCGAATACCTGAGCCGCGTCGCCGAACGACGGGTCGTAGAGCGGCACGTCGCGCACCCAGAGCGCGCGAAAGCCCAGCGTGTCCGCGAGCTTCGCGAGTTGAGCGTGGTGCGCCAGATCGGGCACGCCGTGGCGGCGCCCGTCGCGCTGGCGCTTTGCGTCGCCGGCCGGCGACCAGTCGTTGTCGAGCGGCAGCTCGATGCCGATGCTCAAGCCGCCTTGCGTCAGTTTTTCGAGTGAAGTGGACATGATCGAATCGCGTTTGGAGTTTGGCGCTCAGACCGCGCGCAGGCTGCCTTCGAGCCGGAAGAAGTCGAGCGACGGCGCGGTGAAGAACGAGCGCGACGTGCCCGCTGCGAAGTCGTCGATATGCACGACGGTGGCGCGGTTGGCTTCCTGCCACGAGATCGCGTAGGTCTCGCCGGCCACGTGCTGCCATGTGTAGGCGACTTCGCCCTTTGCGCCCGTGAAGTCGCCTTCGGTGATCTCGTAGCGCATGTGCAGGCCGTCTGCGTCATAGGCGTTGATGGCGGCGAGGCCTTCGTAGCGGACTTCGAACGTCTTGCCCGCGAAGGGAGGAAGCTGGGTCGGTGCGTTCATGCTGATGTACTCCTGCAAGCTGGCGAAATGATGAAAGGGTGAAATTCAGTGCGCGGTTTCCACGGGCTCGGCGGTGCGCTCGGGCAGGCCTTCGCGGCTGTCGAGCCGGCCGCTGAACGCCGTGAGTGCATATGCACCGAGCGTGACGGCCGCGGCGATCCACGGCGTATGGCCAAGGCCGAGGTGCGCGACAATCAGCCCGCCGAGCGAGGAGCCGCCCGCCACGCCAAGATTGAACGCGGCGATGTTGAAGCCCGATGCGACGTCAGCGGACTCGGGTGCGAAGTGGCGTGCCTGCTTGACCACGTACACCTGCAAGCCCGGCACGTTGCCGAACGCCACCGCGCCCCAGGCGAGCATGGTGAGCACCGCGAGCCACGGGTTGTGCACGGTGAAGGTGAGCGCGAACAGCACGATGGCGAGCAGCAGGAAGATGCGCTTGAGCGCCTTCACCGGGCCCACGCTATCGGCGAGCTTGCCGCCCCACATGTTGCCCACCGCGACCGACACGCCATAGGCCACGAGCACGATGCTGACCGCGGAAGGCGAGAAGCCGGTGATCTGCTCGAGCAGCGGCGCCATGAACGTGAAGGCGATCAGCGAGCCACCGTAGCCCACCGCCGTCATCGCATAGACCAGCGCGAGGCGCGGCTGGGCGAGCACGCGGAATTGCTTGAAGAGGCCCGCGGGCGGTGTATGCGCGAGCTTGCGGGGCACGAAGGCCACGGCGCCGAGGAACGCGATCAAGCCGAACACGGCGACCACGAGGAACGTCGCGCGCCAGCCGAAGTGCTGGCCGATGAACGTGCCCAGCGGAATGCCCGCGACGAAGGCCACCGTCATGCCGCTGAACATGGTGGCGATGGCGCTGGCGGCCTTCTCCCTGGGCACGAGCGTGGTGGCGATGATCGAGCCCACCGAGAAGAACACGCCGTGCGCGAGGCCGGTCAGCACCCGCGCGACAATCAGCGATTCGTAGCTGGGAGCGCGCCAGGCCACGAGGTTGCCGATGGTGAAGAGCGCCATGAGCCCGGCGAGCAGGAGCTTGCGCGGCACGCGGCCGGTGAGCGCGGTGAGCACGGGCGCGCCCACGGCCACGCTCAGCGCGTACAGGCTCACGAGCAGGCCCGCCGAGGGCAGGCTGATGGCGAGGTCGGAGGAGATCGTGGGGATCAGGCCGACGATCACGAACTCCGTGGTGCCGATGGCAAAAGCGCTGATGGTGAGCGCGAGGAGAGCGAGGGGCATGGTGTCCAATCCGGGCTGCGAGGAAGATGGGACGAAGTGTGCACCCTTTACTTTTGATTAAAAACTCGTCTATAAACCAATATGTTTTGATTTGAAATCAACAATGAAAATCACCCTGGATGAGCTGCAAGCCTTTGTGAGCGTGGTCGACAGCGGTTCCATCACCGCTGCCGCGCAGCAACTCGGCCTCACGATCTCGGCCACGAGCCGCACGCTGGGGCGGCTGGAGGACAAGCTCAAGACCACGCTGCTGCGCCGCACGACGCGCCGTCTGGAGCTGACCGAGGAGGGGCGGGCTTTCCTGAACGACGCGCGGGCGATCATCGCTTCGGTGGAGGGCGCGGAGGAGCAGATGGCCGCGCGCCGGGAGCGGCCCTCGGGCCGGCTGCGCGTGGACGCGGCCACGCCGTTCATGCTCCACGTGATCGTGCCCCTCGTGCAGGGCTATCGCGAGCGCTTCCCGCAGGTGGATCTGGAGCTCAATAGCAACGAGGGGATCATCGACTTGCTGGAGCGGCGCACGGATGTGGCCATCCGCATCGGCGCGCTGAAGGACTCCACGCTGCATGGCAAGCCCGTGGGCCGCAGCCGCGTGCGCATTCTTGCGAGCCCCGCGTACCTGGAGGCCCATGGTCAGCCCAAGCGCGTGGAAGACCTGGCGAAGCACGCGCTGCTGGGGTTCAATCAGCCCGAGGCGCTCAACGTCTGGCCGATCTCGGGGCCGGATAACGAGCCGTACCGCATCGCTCCAGCCATCTGGTCGTCGAGCGGCGAGACGCTCCGGCAGCTTGCGCTGGCCGGCGCCGGCATCGTGTGCCTCTCCGATTTCATGACGGCGCGCGACCGGCGCGACGGTGCGCTCGTGCAGCTTCTCGCGCGCCAGACCCAGGATGTCCAGCAGCCGATCAATGCGGTTTACTACCGGAATACGGCGATCTCGGCGCGCATTGCCTCGTTTGTCGATTATCTGATCGAGGCGGTGCGCGGGACGGAGTTCGAGCGCTAGTGCGCGGCTGGCGCTAGCATGGGCGCCGCGGCGGGCGCTACATCGCGGACGTTCATCGAGCACCACATCGGATGCCGCATCGGGCATGGCGGCGCTCATCGCGAGCACCGCCGCCGCGCCCCTGCCTTTCGCGCTTACTGCGCGGCCACCACGGCGATCTCCACCAGCAGATGCGGCGCGGCGAGCTTCGCCTCGACCGTTGCGCGCGTGGGGGCCTGGCCCTGCGGCACCCAGGCGTCCCACACTTCGTTCATGCCCGCGAAGTCGCGCTCGATGTTGGAAAGCCAGACTTGCGCGGAAACGAGCCGCGATTTGTCGATGCCGGCCTGGGCGAGAAAGCCGTCGATTTTTTCCAGGACTTTTGCGGTCTGGATTTTGACGTCGGGGGTTGAGTCGGCGGAAGTCTGGCCGCCCACGAATACGAGGCCGGCTGCCTTGACGACGCGGCTCATGCGTTGATTGGTTTCGAATCGGACGATTTCGGACATGGTGGTGCTGGCTCCTTTGCCTTGGTGATGGGTTTGAGGTTGGGTGAAGAGAACAGTGGCGCGCGGCGCGGTCTTAATGCGCGGCCACGGTAACTGGTTCTGCGGCGTTTGCGTGGCCGAAGCGATCGATCGCGAACGCATCGAGCGAAACGCTGGCGGCGCCGTCGAGCATCAATTCCGCAACGAGCTGCCCGCAGCCCGGCCCGAGCTGGAAGCCGCTGCCGCAATAGCCGAACGAGTAATAAAGGCCGCTGGCGGCGCGGCTGGCGGATATCACGGGGAGCGAATCCTCGGTGAACGCCTCCACGCCCGCCCAGGCGCGATTGATGCCCAGATGGCGCAGGTGCGGAAACAGATCGACCACGGTTTGCGCGCTGCGCACGAGGCGCATGAAATCGACTTCGCCGTGCCGGCCCGGCAGATCCGCGATGCCGATGAGCGTGCCGCCGATCACCACCGTGCCATTGTCGAACTGTTTGAACGAGAGCGGCCGCCCGGTCGCGCCCAGCGTCGCGCGGCAGAACGGTGCGACGCGCTGCGTGACCATCAGCATCAGGCCT
>JAITTX010000541.1 GCA_031286755.1 Paraburkholderia sp. | reverse complement strand
GCAGCGGCCAAAGGTATGGGGCGACGACACGCCGTCGAACTGGTGGGGACCGATGTCCCATCACGGCACGCCTGCGCCCAAACCGGCGATCGAGTCTGCCGTTACTTCCCAGCCGCGGGCACCGGCGCATGCTTCGGCGTCCCAAAAGACCTCCACGACGATCCGAATCATGTGCTCGGCCTCCTGATCCTCACCACAGCCGAGCCTAGGCGAGCCCCGCGGCAAAAGCGCGAAAAGGGACAAAGCCCCCCTTTGGTCGCTTATGTCGCTTTTGTCGCGCCCTGCAAGCACTGGAGCAGCGGAGCCGGCCTAAATCGAGCCAGCCCCGCGTCGGCTCTATTCAGCCATCCATTCCGGGACCGGCCGGGACCCGCTTCGCGGGTGTAGATTGTGAACTAACGCACGCAGGAGAGCAGGCGTTCGAAGATGACTGAGGTAGCGGCATCTCTAATCGCGCCATCACGGAACGCTTAGCGAGGTCGCACGCAGCCGGCAGCGGCGATTTTTGCGGAAACTTTCGCGGAAACTTTTTACGCGCGAATGCCCGTTTTGGCCCCCTTTTACCCCTTTGAGAGAGACGAGCAGTGGCGCGTAAGAGGCAAAATCTCGTTATTTTGTAAGGGATTTCTTTGGCTGGGGCGCCTGGATTCGAACCAAGACAGGCAGAGTCAGAGTCTGCAGTGCTACCGTTACACCACGCCCCATCCTGCGCGCGGGCCTTTCCTTCGCGGAATTGGCCGGCGGCGCGGCGAAATCACATCTAGGGCATCTTAGCCCGGTTTCCAAGCATAGATGCGGACCGCAACCGGGCAGGCAGAGGAGAACGGGGGCGTACCTGGTGGGACCGGTTCGCTAATGCTTATCGCCGCCGCTTCCCTTTGGATGGGCTCTTCTTCTGCGCGTCGCGCCGCCTCGCCGAAGCATGCGCCGGTGCCCGCGGCTGGGCAGTAACGGCAGACTCGATCGCCGGTTTGGGCGCAGGCGTGCCGTGATGGGACATCGGTCCCCACCAGTTCGACGGCGTGTCGTCGCCCCATACCTTTGGCCGCTGCGGCCGGTCCTGATGCCAGGGGCGCGGCTCAAAGAAGCCGAGCTCTTCGTCGAACATTTGGTCCATGTCGCAGAAGAACTCGATGGTCACGCCGTCCGGGTTCTTGTGATAAATGGCGATGTTGTGACCGATGATGTGACGGATCGGCCCCCATGTGAGTTTGATGCTGTTGCGCGCGAGCAGATCGCAGGCGCGCTTGATGTCCGACCAATCACGCACCTCGAAGGCGACATGATGGATCGCGACCTGCTCGTTGCGTAGAAAATTCACGGTATGATGATCGCGGCTGCAGCGCAGGAAAGCAAAGAAATCGCTGCGCCAGTCGGAGACGCGGAAGCCGAGCGTGTCGCAGTAAAATTTTACCACGCCTTGCACGTCCGGGCACTGATACGCGATATGGCCGAACTTCAGTGGCATCACCCCCGTGAAATTCGGATCTTCAGGCGAAAAAGCGAAATCGGAGTAAATCTCCAACGTGGTCCCCTTGGGATCCTTGAACGTCAGGGCTTCGCCAATGCCGGGCGTGATGTCCGTGCGCCGCTCGCTTGCAATCCCGGCTTTCTTCAGCCCCGCGGCGACCTCGCCAAGATCGCTGCCCGGCGCGATCTGGAACGACAGTCGCGGCGCTTCCACGGCGCTGCCGCGTTCCAGCACGATCGCTTCGAGGCCCGATTTGGTGGCGAGGATGGCGCGGCTCTTCTCGCGCGCCGCGACGCTCAGGCCGACGATGCGCGTGAAATAGTCGATCATCCGCTCGATGTCGGGCGTGGTCAGCGTCGAATGGCCGGCGCGCTTGATTTGCAACATCGCACGTCTCCTCAGCGGGTTCGGTGGTGCCTCAACCCAGCTGGCGCGCTCGGTGTCGTCTGCTCCCCCGCAAGGAGTGCCACCGCCCGCAGCGGGTGTCGCCGGTCGACGCCGGCTCATGCTTCGGCGCGCACGCGCTGATCAGTCTCGACGCTGCCGATCTCATGGCCACGCACCTTAATCGTCAGCTCGCCCAGCGCCGGCGCCGAGCGGCACACGATGACGTCGCCTGGCTTCACGGGGCTTACGCCCTCCGGCGTTCCGGTATAGACCAGATCGCCGGGATAGAGCGTGTAAAACGCCGAGGCGAATTCAATGAGCCGACGGCATTTGTAGATCAGCTGACTGGTGCTGCTGTTCTGGCGCACCTCGCCGTTGACTTCGAGGCTGATCGACACCGCGTCCGGGTCCGGTATTTCGTCGGCCGTCGCCAGCCACGGGCCGAGCACCGCATAGCCGTCGACCGATTTACGGAAACTGCGATCCTCGCGGCCGCGCACGGTCATGTCGAGGCCGAGGCTGTAGCCGGCGACGTAATCGAGCGCGTGGCTTTGCCGAATGTCGCTGCCGCTTTTGCCGATGACCATGACGAGCTCGACCTCGTGGTCGTTGCGCCGGTCGGGAAAGCGGATCGGGATGCCTTCGGACGGCCCGACCAGCGCGGAATTGGCCTTCAGAAACATGCCGGCCTCGCCGATATTGGACGAATGCGCGCGCACGATCTGCGAGCCGGCCTGCGACGAGGCCGCGGCCATCTCGGCGATGTGCGCCTGATAGTTGGTCGGCGCGCAAGTGAGTTTGGTTGGTCGCGCCACCGGCGCGAGTAGACTGACCGAGGCGATGGGCTTGCCGGGCGCCTCGTCGGCCATGCGCTCGAGCCGCTCGCGCCATTGCGGCAGGGCCG
>JAITTX010000013.1 GCA_031286755.1 Paraburkholderia sp. | reverse complement strand
CGCATTGCTATCGTCTGGCGCATCGATTGTGCCGGTAATACGAAGAAACACGACTGTAGCGAAACTGTACGTTTCGCTCGCTATGCTGGTGTCCATGATGCGTTCCGGACAGGAGAGATTCGATGCTCAGTCATCACGAACTGGCGGCACTGCTGTTGATTCGCGACGCCAACGCGCCGCTTCAGGCGCTCGATTCCGATTTTCTGGCGCTTGCGCGCTACCATCTCGTCGAGATGGACGAAGACGAGGGCGGTTACGCACCGCGTCTCACGATGCGCGGCCAGGAATTGCTGCGGCGGTTGACGCTGGGCGGCGGGCACGATCGTGATGACGACGCGCAGTGACGCGCCCGCGGTCTTGTAGTCTCGGTCTTGCAGTTTTCTGATCGGCAGTCGGTTCGCGAACTGCCTCAAAGCGCAGATTCCAATGTTCCCTGGCTTCAATGGCGGAGCCATCGAGCGCCGGCGCGAACTCACGTACGCACTTCGAGGCACGCGTGCTCATCCACAGGGAAATCAAGGGGATTTGCGCGCAGCGTGTAGAGGCCGGCTACATCGTCACACGCAATATCCGCAATATCGATGCGATCCTGCCCGGGATCGGCCAGCGGATCCCGGCGATGCCGCTCAATTGCCGGAGTTACCGGAATTGCCGTGGCGTCCACCGCCGCCTGCGCCGGGCGGCCGGTTGTTGCCGCCGCCTGGTGGCCTGCCGCCCTGGCCCGGTGGGCGTGCGCCGTTGTTGCCAGGTGGCCGGGCGCCGTTTTGTCCTGGTGGCCTCGCGCCGCCGTGGCCAGGAGGCCGAGCGCCCTGGTTGGGCGGCCGCGCACCGTGATCGGGCGGACGATGACCATGCCCGTCTCCTGGACGGTTGCCGTGTCCTCCACCGGGAGGCCTCGCGCCGTGGCCTGGCGGCCGCGCGGGCGGGCGGATGGCCGGGGGCGGCCCCGGACGCGGGCCCGGGTGGCGGTACCAGTGGGATCGATTGCCGTACCACGGCCGGTCGCGGTAATAGCTGCCCCAGTACGCGCCGAGCGTGAAGCTGACGATGGGCAGGCCGATGGTCGCGCCGTAGTTCATCACCGGCACTCTCGCGCCCTGATACGGATACGCGAGATAGGCGCCGTAGACCCAGCCGCGCAGGCCGGGCAGGCTGACATCGCACCAGCTATAGCCCGCCACGCAGCCCATCACCGCGAGCGAGACGCCGCCGGGGAGCTGCGCCACGACGGGATAGTCGCCGGCCGGCCCGGCATAGAGATTGACGGTCGTGCTGGTGAATGCCTGGGTTTGCGCGAGCGCCGGTGCTGGCGCCGCCAATACCGCGCCAAGACCGGCGAGCATTGCGCCGACGAGATGCTTGCGCATCGCTGTTCCTCCTCGATGAATACCGCCCGGCGAATATTGATTGCGATTTCAACCAATTCGCAACTGCTACGGTAGCAGATATGCGCGCGAGGCCGCGATTGCCTCACGGTTGCTTATGTAACGGGAAATTAACGTGCGATTAACGTGCGATTAACGGGAGGTTAAAGGGAAATTAAAGGGGATTTAAAAGGCATTTAAGCGGAAACGGTTTCCTGCGCCGGTCCCGTGCCGAATATTTCCCGATATCCCCGCGCGCGAAGAGCATGCGGGCGTGGCATACGCGTGTTCGCGCCTTGTGCCAGAATCGCGGCTCGGCTGCCCGGTGAGCGGCGCAATCAGCGCGAGCGACCCGGTTGGCCGAGCCCGGACGGCGGCCAGCAGCATGCATCGACACGCCGTTCGCAGCGGCGCAATACCAATCAGAAAGACGAGGAGCAGACTCAGTGATTCAACGCATTTCCCATTTCTTCACCGGCGTGGTGCATCGGTTTTTGCCGGACCCGCTTATTTTCGCGATCCTGCTGACGGTCGTGACCTTCGTGCTCGCGTTCGCCTTGACGCCGCAGCCGCCCGAGGCGCTCGTCATGATGTGGGGGTCCGGCTTCTGGAACCTGCTCGCCTTCGCCATGCAGATGGTGCTGATCCTCGTGACGGGCCATGCGCTCGCGAGCTCGGGGCCGGTCAAGCGCTTGCTGGTCGCGCTCGCCGGCTGCGCGCGCACGCCGGGGCAGGGCGTGATGCTGGTTGCATTCGTGGGTGCGATTGCCTGCGCGATCAACTGGGGCTTCGGCCTCGTGCTCGGCGCGATGTTCTCGCGCGAAGTGGCGCGCCGCGTGCGCGGCACCGATTACCGTCTGCTCGTCGCGGCCGCGTACATGGGCTTTCTGACCTGGCACGGCGGGCTCTCGGGTTCGGTGCCGCTCGTCGCGGCCACCAAGGGCAATCCGATGGAGAAGACCATCGGCCTCATCCCCGTCACGGACACCATTTTCACGGGCTATAACGCGTTCATCACGATCGGCCTGATCGTGCTGCTGCCGATTCTCGTGCGCCTGATGATGCCCAAGCCCGAGGACGTGGTGTCGGTCGATCCCGCGCTGCTCGAAGACCCGCCCACCGTCGAGCGCACGCTCGGGCCCGACGCCACCTTCGCCGAGCGCATCGAGGAAAGCCGCGCGCTTTCGCTGCTGGTCGCGGCGCTGTGCGTGGTGTTTCTCGGTTTCCGCTTTCACGCGAAGGGCTTTGCGCTCGACATCGACACCGTGAATCTCGTGTTTCTCGCGGCCGGCCTCGTGCTGCACAAGACGCCGATGGCCTATGCGCGCGCGGTGGCGGGTGCGGCCAGGGGCGCGTCGGGCATCATGATCCAGTTTCCGTTCTACGCGGGCATTCAGGCGCTGATGGACCATTCGGGCCTGGCCGGCGTGATCACGAAATGGTTCGTCGATATCGCGAACGTGCACACCTTCCCGCTGCTCGCCTTCCTGAGCTCGGCGGTGATCAACTTCGCGGTGCCTTCGGGCGGTGGCCACTGGGTCGTGCAGGGGCCGTTCGTGATGCCGGCCGCACAGGCGCTGGGCGCGGACCTCGGCAAGGCGGCCATGGCGATCGCCTACGGCGAGGCCTGGACCAACATGGCGCAGCCGTTCTGGGCGTTGCCCGCGCTCGCCATCGCGGGCCTGGGCGTGCGCGACATCATGGGCTACTGCGTGACGACGCTGCTGTTCTCGGGCGTGGTGTTCGTCGCCGGGATGTATCTGTTCTAGGCGGGCACGCGGCGCTATTTGCGCCGCTTCTTCATCAAATAGTCGCGCAGCACGGCGGCGTTGTTGTGCTCGGTGTCGTGCGAGCTGAAGAGCAGCACCACCGGGCGCGCCTTGCTCGCCTCGACAATCGGTTCCCACGCGGCAGGGTTCGCGTCGAGTTCCGCGAGGTAGCGGCGCCGGAACTCGTCCCACTGCTCCGGATCCTTGTGGAACCACTCGCGCAGCGCGGTGCTCGGCGCGACTTCCTTCGCCCAGGTCACGTGCGCGAGTTTTTCCTTGCTCATGCCGCGCGGCCATAGCCGGTCGACCAGAAAACATGCCTGTCCGTCCTCGGGCAGCGGTTCGTAGACACGCTGGACGGTGATCGCGGGTTGGGTCATCTTGCGCTTCTCCTGGTGGTGCGCGGGTGGTGCCGCATGGGCATCCGGCTGCGGCGCGGGCGACAGGGCAGCGGCGACGCGCTCGCGCAGCGCGGGCAGCACGTCGCGCGCAAACCACGGATGTCGCTGGAGCCACGGCGTATTGCGTGGCGAGGGGTGGGGCAGCGGCACGTAGCCTGGCGCGTAGTCGCGCCAGGCTTGCACGGTTTCGGTGAGCGAGGCCTTGCGCCGGCTGCCGAGAACATAGCGCTGGGCGTACTGTCCGACCAGCAGCGTGAGGCGCACGTCGGGCATCAGCGCGAGCAGGCGCGGGTGCCAGAGCGGCGCGCACTCGGGGCGCGGCGGGTTATCGCCGCCGCCGCCGCGTCCCGGATAGCAAAAGCCCATCGGCACGATGGCGACACGCGCGGGGTCGTAGAACGTGTTGGCGTCGATGCCCATCCATTCGCGCAGGCGCTCGCCGCTCGCGTCGTCCCACGGCACGCCCGAGGCATGGACTTTCGCGCCCGGCGCCTGGCCGACGATCAACAGGCGCGCGCTCGCGCCCGCCTGCAGCACCGGACGCGGGCCGAGCGGCAGGGTGTCGGCGCAGACGCGGCAAGCGCGGATTTCGGTCAGGAGGCGCGGGAGCGAGCGGGTATTCGGCACGGCGGGTTGGCGGTTCGGCGCATGGACGAGCGGGAGCCCCAGTCTACCAAAGCGCCGCTGCGCGCCGTGCCGGTTTGCGTGGCCGCCGCCACCGGCCATCGCGGACGATGCCCGGCGCCGCCACGAGCGCCAGTGCGCGAAGACGCGTAGACTCGCACGGAGCAGCAGTGTCAGAGGCGTGCCGCCATGCGCGCGCCGCGTGAGCTGGGCGCTTCACGCTCGAGTCCGGAGCACCCGGCAATTCCGGATCGGCTGTGCCGGCCGCACGCATTGTGCGGCGCCGGCGAGCATCCCGGACGACAACCGTGAACGACACCGCGAGCGTCCGGCCCACCACGCCGGCTCGCCCCGGGAGGCAGTGCACCGGCACGGGCGATGCGCCGGGCGTTCGCTCCCTCCCTCCCGTGGCCGGCCACACCGCGCACAGTGCGTGTCGCGTCGGGCAGGCGCCTCGCAAGGAGGCTTCATGAGATTGCTTGCTGTCCACCCGAGCGGGCTGATGTACACGCGCGTGTTCCTGCGGCTCGAACCACTGGGCCTCGAATCGGTTGCCGGCACGGCGCGCGACGCGGGCCACGATGTGCGCCTCATCGACCTGCAGGTGGAAACCCATCGCGACCTGATGCGCATGGTGCGCGACTGGCAGCCCGAGGCGCTCTGCTTTTCGGGCAACTATCTGGCGAACATTCCCGAGATCATCGATCTCTCCAAGGCCGTGAAGGCCGCGCTGCCCGCGTGCTTCGTGTTCGTGGGCGGCCATAGCGTCTCGTTCACGGCGCCCGATCTGCTGCGTCACGCCGAGGGCGCCATCGACTGCATCCTGCGCGGAGAGGGCGAGGCGTCGGTCAATGAATTGCTCGAAGCGGTTGCGCAAGGCGGCGATCTGCACGCGGTGCCGGGCGTGGTCACGCGCGAAGGATCGGGGCCGCCGCCGCGCTTCGTCGAGCAGCTCGACCCCGTGCGTCCCGCGCGCGATCTGTTGCGGCACAGGCGCAAATACTTCATTGGCACGCTCGATCCATGCGCGTCGATCGAGTTCGCGCGCGGCTGCCCGTGGGACTGCACGTTCTGCAGCGCGTGGACGTTCTACGGGCGCAGCTATCGCACGCGCAGTCCCGAGGTCGTGGTGGAAGAGCTGGCGTCGCTGCGCGAGCCGGGCGTGTTCATCGTCGACGACGTGGCCTTCGTGCACGCCGAGCACGGCATGGCGATCGCTGACGCGATCCGCCAGCGCGGCATCCAGAAGCGCTACTACCTGGAGACGCGCGGCGACGTGCTCCTGCGCAACAAGGAGGTGTTCCGCGCATGGCAGACGCTCGGCCTGAAATACATGTTTCTCGGGCTCGAAGCGATCGACGACGAGGGCCTCAAGGCGTTTCGCAAGCGCATCAGCCTCGACCGCAATTTCGAGGCGCTGGAGTTCGCGCGCTCGCTGGGCATCACGGTCGCGATCAACCTGATCGCCGATCCGGACTGGGATCACGCGCGCTTCGAGACGATACGCCAGTGGTGCATGGAGATTCCGGAGATCGTGAACATCAGCGTGAACACGCCGTATCCGGGCACCGAGAACTGGCAGATCGAGGCGCGGCGCCTGACGAGCCTCGATTACCGGCTCTACGACATCCAGCACGCCGTGGTGCCGACGAAGCTGCCGCTGCCCGAGTTCTACGCGGAACTGGTGCGCACGCAACAAGTTTTGAATCGCAAGCACATGGGCTGGGCCGCGTTTCGCGGCGCGGCGGGCCAGGCGATGCATCTGCTGCTGCGCGGCCAGACCAATTTCGTGCGCATGCTGTGGAAGTTCAACTCGGTGTTCGATCCGCGCCTGCAACTCGCCGATCATGCGCGCGAGGTGCACTACGAGATGACGCCGCCGCCCGCCGTGACCGGCGAGCGCCAGGTGGACATGAAAACCGTCTATATTCACGGCCCGACCGGGCGCCGCGGCCGCAAGATCGACGACGCCACCGAGAAGTTCGTCGACGAGACCCGCATGGGCACGGGCTGAGCGCGCCGGTTCGCGCTCCGGGTGGACGCAGACGCGGTTTCGCGGCACACTGCGCGGTTCCTCCTGCGCGAGTCGAATCAAGACGAAAAACATATGGAATTGCGCCAGCTACGCTACTTTCTCGCGGTTGCGGAGCATCTGCACTTCAGCGAGGCGGCGCGCGTGCTCGGCATTGCGCAGCCGCCGCTGAGCCAGCAGATCCAGAAGCTCGAAAAGGAGCTCGGCACGCGCCTGTTCATCCGGCATTCGCGGCACGTCGAGTTGACCGGGGCGGGGCGGCTCTTTCGCGAGCGCGCGCGGCGCATCGTGGAAGACGCCGATCTGGCGCTGGCCGAAGCGCAGAATGCGGGCCGCGGCGAGACCGGCCGGCTGATCCTGGGCTTCGCGGGCTCCACGGTGTTCCATCCGCTCGTGGCCACGGTGCTGCAACGCTATCGCAGCGCGTATCCCGGCGTGGCGATCGGCTGCGAGGAGAGCAATAGCTCGGTGCTGCTGGAGCGCGTGAGCGAGGCGAAGGTGGATGCCGCGTTCGTGCGCCTGCCCCTCGATTGCCGGGGGCTCGCCACCGAGCCGCTCGTGGAGGAGGACGTGCTCGCGGTGCTGCCGCCGCGCCACCGTCTCGCGCGCCGGCGCAGCCTCGATCTCGCCGATCTCGCGGGCGACCCGCTCATTCTGTTTCCACGCCCCATCGGCCCCGATCTCTACGATTCGATCATCAGCGCGTGCCGCGCGGCGGGCTTCAATCCGGTCATCAGCATGGAGTCGCCGCAAATTTCATCGGCAGTCAACATGGCGGCAGCGGGCTTCGGCGTCACGCTCATTCCGTCTTCGATGCGGCAGATTCGTGCGCTGGGCGTCACGTATCACGCGCTCAAGGGCAGTTCGCTCCATACCACCATCGCACTCGTGCACCGGCCGGGCGAAGGCTCGCCCATCGTGCAGCACTTCGTGCGCGTGCTGCGCGATACGGCCCGGCATGCGCCGCGAGATTGAGCGTGGCGGCGTGGGCGGCGCCTGACCCGGGTTGAAGAAGCGCCGATTCATATATTTTTCATATAGATCGGCTGCAACGCGATATTGGACGCAAGAGGCCGCTCGGCCTATGCTCGGCGCCTTTGCTTTGACGGCATGCGAACCGCTGCGCGAATGCGGTGTCCGCATGCCGGTCCCGCAGGAGTTGCCCGCATGTCCGCTGTTTCCGCTCGTCCTGTCCCGCCGCGTGGCGAGGGACATCCGCCGCTCGTCGAAGCCTTGCAGTCGATCGTCGGCGCCCGCCACGTGCTCACCGGCGACGAGGCGACGCTTCGTTATCGCAAGGGCTTTCGCTTTGGCGAGGGCAAGGTGGCGGCGGTGGTGCGCCCCGGCTCGCTCGTCGAGCAGTGGAGCGTGCTGCAGGCCTGCGTGGCCGCGCAGGCCATCGTCATTTCGCAGGCTTCCAATACGGGCTTGACGGGCGGCTCCACGCCCGATGGCGATGGCTACGACCGCCCGATCGTGATCGTGAGCATGACCCGCATGCGCAAGGTCTACGTGATCGACGGCGGCAAGCAGGTGGTCTGCCTGCCGGGCGCCACGCTTGACCAGCTCGAGAAGACACTCAAGCCGTTCGGCCGCGAGCCGCATTCGGTGATCGGCTCGTCGTGTCTCGGCGCTTCGGTGATGGGCGGCATCTGCAACAATTCGGGCGGCTCGCTCGTGCGGCGCGGGCCGGCCTACACCGAGATGAGTGTGTATGCACAGGTCGACGCGCAGGGCCGGCCTGGTCTCGTCAACCACCTGGGCATCCGGCTGGGCGATACGCCGGAGCACATCCTCGCGCGTCTCGATCGCGGCGATCTGCCCGAAGCGGATATCCGCCACGACGCGGGCGCGGCCTCCGACCGGCACTACGCCGGGCACGTGCGCGACGTGGATGCCGACACGCCCGCACGCTACAACGCCGACCCGTTGCGCCTGCATGAAGCCTCGGGCTCGGCCGGCAAGGTGATGGTGTTCGCGGTGCGGCTCGACACGTTTCCCATCGAGAAGGGCGCGAAGGTGTTCTATATCGGCACCAACGCCACCGCGGAGTTGACCGACGTGCGTCGCCACTTGCTCTCGGCGCTGTCGAGCCTGCCGATCGCGGGCGAGTACATGCACCGGGACGCGTTCGATATCGCCGAGCGCTACGGCAAGGACATGTTCCTCATGATCCAGTATCTGGGCACTGAGCGGCTGCCCGCATTGTTCGCGCTGAAGAGCCGCTGCGACGCGTTCTTCGGGCGCTTCGGCTTTCTGCCCGCGCACCTCACCGACCGCGTGGCGCAAGCCGTGAGCCGGCTGTTTCCCAGTCACCTGCCTGCGCGCCTGAAGGCGTATCGCGACCGCTACGAGCATCACCTGATGCTCAAGGTGTCGGCCGACACGGTCGACGAGACGCGCGATTACCTGAAGCGCTATTTCGCGCAGGCGAGCGGCGACTTCTTCGAATGCACCGCCGACGAGGGCGCCAAGGCCTTCCTGCATCGCTTCGCGGCAGCGGGGGCGGCGGTGCGCTATCGCGCGGTGCACGGCGGCGAAGTGGAAGACATCGTCGCGCTCGATATCGCCTTGCGGCGCAACGACCGCGAATGGTTCGAGCAACTGCCCGAGGCCGTCGAGCGGCCCATCGCGATCAAGCTCTACTACGGGCATTTCCTTTGCCACGTGTTTCATCAGGACTACATCGTACACAAGGGCCACGACTGTCTCGAACTCGAGCACGCGATGTGGAAGCTGCTGGACGCGCGCGGCGCCGAGTATCCGGCCGAGCACAATGTCGGCCATCTCTATCATGCGAAGCCCGCGCTCAAGGCCTTTTACGAAGGTCTCGATCCGTGCAACTGCTTCAATCCGGGCATCGGGCAGACGTCGAAGTTCGCGCAGTACCGCGAAAGCCCGCAGTACAAGCGAAGACGGCCGCGCGGGTGCACGGCCGTTCT
>JAITTX010000549.1 GCA_031286755.1 Paraburkholderia sp. | reverse complement strand
CGATGCCGATAGGGGTGATTACACCGTAGCCGGAATGACCCGCTTCACATACATCGACACCATCAGGTACGCTGCGGCTGAAATCACGAACGTTGCTGGCGCGGAGAACGTGTGGATCGATTCCGGTCCGTTCATTACGCCAATGCCGGCCGCGACACCAACGAACCACGCGATCAACCCACCCGCGTTAAAGGTCGGCGCGTCGCACAGGGACGCTTCAACTGCGTCGTCGGAAGTCCGCTCCGACTTGTGCGAGAGGATATGAGCGAGTGCCACCGCCACCCACGCGACGACGAACACCCCTTGATAAGCAAGGGCGAGCAGCAGCTTCGAGAAGATGCCGGACAGCATCAGCGCGTACACGATCGCACCCACGACGATTGCCCAGACGAATTTCGGCAGTTTCAGGCCGAGCCCCGCTTCGAACAGCGCCTGGGTGTTGATTGTCGCGAGATAGTAGTTGGCGGTGTTGATGCGCGTCTGCGTGACGACGAGGAACCCGAGTCCCCAGAGCCCCATCAGCCTGATCAGCGCCAGCACGACCGACACCTCGGACAACGTGCCTTGCCCGGAGATCGTGCTGACGAGATAAATCCCGATGATGCCGTTCACCATGAACGTGACAAGCCAGAACGGCATGCCGAAGTTGATCAGGCTGTGGTAGCGGGCGTGCTGCTTCTTGCCGAAGCGGGCGAAGTCGAAAGCGGCGAGCATGAAGAGCCAGATGCCCATGTAGTAGACGAAGCAGTCCCACCAGCCGTTCGACACAGCCGGCCCTTTCGACGACTCGCCGAAATGCATCCATGCCGGGCTGTAGCCATGCGTTGTCGTCGCCAACGTCACTGCTGCGATCAGGCCGGCCGCGTACAAGGGCAGAAGCACGCCGTTTAGCTTGTCGAGCCAGTTCTGCACGCTGCCGAAGACCAGGGGCACGCTATAGACGACTACGACCAGGCACGCCAATGGCCAGGAAACGGACGGAAAGAGACTGTTCAAGGCCACCGCGATAACCGAACTCTCGAAGACGGTGTAGTAAATGACGGTGGCCGCGAATATCAGTGTGGCCAGCGCGGCACCCGCGTTGCCAAACAGCACACGGGAAAAAAGCGATACGGAAAGGCCCGTGCGGATTGCATGGTTCGTCAGCACATAGTTCACGGCGGAATAAACGATCACCGACATCGACATTCCGATCAGCGCATTGGTCGTGCCGTAGTAAAGCGCCAGTGTGGCACCGATGATCAGATACACCATGGCACTGCACAACCCCCACCAGACCATCGTGAGCGCGAATTTCGGCATGCGCGAGCTGTCCATGATCCGGACGGTCGAGATATCGACTTCGTCTTCCTGCACCAATTCAAGCGAGTTAGGCATGACTCTCTCCAAACGTTCCGCCCGTGGGCGTCTCCGATATTTAATTAGCATTGCAAATCTGATTAAAGATACTGACTCCATGATTCATTCGCCCGTTATGACCGCGGGCTTGTTGACCTGTCGTCCCGGACGGGATCGTTCAATGTCCGATCTTCGGCGCCGGGACGATGCCTCACTCTCCAACCGGTCGTACGGTCAGCTGGTTGCTCACCGACACGACACCGGGCACCCCTTGCGCCGTGCGCAACGCAAGCTGGAGTTGCGACTGCTCCGGCACCCACCCCTGCAAAGCGACCGCGCCGTCGCGCGCGCGCACCGCAATGCCTGAAGCGTTGAGGCCCTTCGTGTGAGTCAGCGCGCGGAGCACTTCCTTCTGCAGTAGCCGGTTTGCCGCGCGCGCTGCGCCTTTGCTCTCGCCAGGCGTCGCACTCGCGGCCGGTGCCGAAGCCGCTACGCCGCTGCCCTGCGCGTTCGCACCGAAGGCCATCAGCGCAATAAGCGCGCCGCCGATATACCGCGCCGCATGATCCGATTTCATCGTTCTTTCTCCTTGTGTCCGATGCGTCCGAAACGGCCGCTCAGGTCGCGTTCAGGTCGCGCTCAGGTCGTCATGCCGCCGTCGACGGAAAGGGTCGTGCCCGTCACGTAGGCTGCCTGGCCGGAGAGCAACCAGAGCACTGCGTCGGCAACCTCGTGGGGCTGGCCGATGCGGCCCATCGGAATCATGTCGTCGAGCAGATGCACGTCACCGTTGGTCGAACTCATGTAGTTCGGCGTCTCGGTTGCACCCGGACACACGGCGTTAATACGGATACCGCTGCCTGCGTATTCTTTCGCGACCGCGCGTGTCAGGCCAACCACCGCGTGCTTGCTTGCAACGTAGTGAGCGATGCCGTTCATGCCGCGCAAGCCGAAGATCGACGCGTTATTGACGATCGCGCCGCCACCCGCGCGCAGCATCGCCTCGATCTGATACTTGACGCCGTAGTAGACGCCCTTGAAGTTCAGATCAATCACCCATTCCGACTCTTCCACCGAGGTCTGGTCAATGGGCTTGAAGTCCGCGTGGCCGCCCGCGTTGTTGAATGCGAAATCGAGCCTGCCGAAGCGCGACTCGACAAACGCGACGAGCGCCTCGTTATCCTCGCGACGCGATACGTCCGCCGGGCGGATTTCCGCCCGGCCCCCGGCGCGCCGGATTTCGTCGCGCACCGCTGCGAGCTTTTCTTCGCCACGTCCGGCAAGCACAACGATCGCACCCTCGCGCGCCAGGGCGAGCGCTGCCGCGCGCCCCATGCCCGAGCCACCGCCCGTTACAAGCCCTACCTTGTCCTTCATGATCATGTTTATCTCCGTTTGTTTGTTCGCTTATGCAATCCCGGCCGCCTGCAGATCGCGTCGCAAGACGACCGGTGCACCGCCATGCATCTTCTTGTTGATCCACGCCGACAACGCCGAATCCATGTAGTCGGCGTGCCCCGGAAACCAGTCGGCCAGGGCCTGCGCGAGACGCTTGACGTCCTGCAGACCAACCTCACCAACGGCCGCGAGCGCGTTCACCTTTTGCACGGCGTCCATCACCCGCTGATGCTCGTCGAGATGGCAATCGGCAGCGGGAAAATCTGTCTTCCTCATCCACTCCTGCTCGAGCGCGAAGTGGGACAGCAGGTGTGCCTGAACCGCCTGCAGGCAGGCCAGCGCAGTGTGCTGCGAGCAGCCGGCGAGCGCCGTCACCACTTCGACAAACTCTTCATGTGCGGCGTCGATCGGCGCATGGCCGAGCAGCATCGCATCGCTCCATTCCAGTGTTTCGGCGCGTGCCGCCCTGGGCGGCCCGTCGTGCGGATGTTCTGCTTGCTGATTCACGGTTTGCCCTCCCACTTCGTTTGCCGTTATTGCGCTGCTCGCCTGGCAGCGCCGATCAATACCGCCACCATCACCGCCGGCGCCGTACCGCGATTGCGCCATGCGTGGCGCGTGCCGTTCTGGACCACGATGTCGCCCGCCTTCAAATGGCGAATCTCGCCGTCATCGAGTTCGAGCCACAGTTCGCCGGAAACAATGATGTCGTAATCGACCGAGATGGTTCGGTGCATGCCCGCGCCATCGGGTTCGAACGTCTCGGCGAGGCCTGGCAGATGCGCCGCGTATTCCGCGCCGGCCGCAACCGGGTCGAAGTCGGCGGAATCGAGCGAACTGTCGGGCGGGAACTGCACGACGAGCAGGCGCGTGCCATGCGGATCGGGCACCACCGAGCGGATGCCGACCACCGGGTCCTTGCCGTCATGCGGCAGCAGCGCCACGGCCTGCTGCGTCGCCCATGCCAGCGTGGTCTGGAAGCCGGGCACGGCTGCATAGTCGTGCGTATTGGCAACGGGGCCATCGGAGACGAAAACCGACTTGCCGTCTTTCTCGCCTGTCACGATGCGTCTTACCATGATGTCCTCCTGTTCGATTCGAGTGGTTTCATTGAACGACGACGACGTTGACGAAGCCGCCCGCGCGCTTTTCCGCGTCCGCGAGTGCTTCGTTCGCCTGATCGAGCCTGTAGCGGTGATGTTCGAATACGCCGAGATCGAGCGTGCCGGCCGCGGCCATCTCCGCCAGGTCCTGGCCTTCGGCAACCGAAAACCAGAGCGAGCCGATCACGCTGACCTGCGCGCACATCATCTCGTGCAGGTTCAGCGGCAGCGGGTCGGTCATCGCGCCAATTTCGACGAGCCGGCCGCCGCGCCTGAGTGCCGCCATGCTGTCGAGCGTGACCTGATGCGAGGCGCCTGGCGCGATCGCGTCGATGACCGAGTCGACGCCCACACCGTCCGTCTGCTCGCGGGCCCAGTCGGCCAGCGAGCCCGTGCCATACGAAAATGTGCGGATACGCTGCGGATCGAGCGCACGCACACGGGCGAGCAGCGCTTCGTTGCGCGCCACGCACAGGATGCGCGTCGCGCCCATCGCGCGGGCGATTTGCACGGCGCACAGACCAAGCGTGCCGCTTGCGCCCACGATCAGCACGGTCCTGCCCGCGCCGACGCCGGCCTTGCGCAGACCCGAATACGCGGTGCCGAGGTAGCCGAAACGCGCGGCCTGCTCGAAGCTCACGGCTTCGGGCAGCTTGACGAGGCCGTCAGCGGGCGCCGTGGCGAACTCGCTAAAGCCGCCGTACGGGTATTGCCGGTAGATCGATTTCGATTGCGGGCCAAAGCCGAAATAGCCCTGAAACGTGAAGGCCACGCAGTTGATTGGCTGGCCGGTCCGGCAAGCGTCGCACGATCCGCACGAACGGCCCGGATTGATGTAGACGCGGTCGCCCGGGACGAGTCCGGTCACGGCGCTGCCCACCTCGGCAACCACACCTGCTGCATCCAGCCCGTAAATGGCGGGCAGGTCCGGCACGGTGAGGTAAGCACGCTCGCCGTAGTTGCTCATCACGTTGCGCAAATTCGGCACCACGCCGGACGCCTTCACGTCGACGAGAACGTCGGTCGGACGCAGCAGTTCAGGACGCGGAATCGTGTCGGGCACGAAGCGGCCGGCGGGTTCGTGGACGCGCATCGCACGCATGGTGGAACGAGTGTTCATGGGGGTGTCTCCGGTATGGTCTGGATGGGACATGACTGGCCGATGCCAGTCGCGAAGCGCGGCGGCGCCGCCACGCTGTGCTCGGCGATGGCCGCCGCGCGGTGAATTCATGCAATCAAAAGACGTGCTGCAGACCGACAGTGGCCGCCGTCTGCCGGCCGCCCGACGAAGGCCCCGGCACGAGCGAAATCCACGCGGGACCACCCGAGGCCTGCTGGAGCGCGAGCGTCGAGTAGAGGCTTGTGCGTTTGGAAAGCGAATACATGACCGCCAAC
>JAITTX010000540.1 GCA_031286755.1 Paraburkholderia sp. | reverse complement strand
GTCAGGGGCGCACCAAGGGCACACCAAGGGCGCACTGAGGGCGCACCAAGGGCGCACCAAGGGCGCACTAAGGGCGCACTAAGGGTGCGCCAGGGGCCGGGCTAACGGTGCTTTAAGAGGCGCGCCCGGAAACGCGTCAAGGGCCTGCACGAAAGGCACCAAAGAAAAGGGCCGCTAAGCTAGCGGCCCGGTATTCATGAGCAATGCCGATGGGCGGATCCAGCCGCCCAGCGTCGCAGGCAGGCCGCTCAAGCCACCCGCTTGCGCAGGCGGGCCGCTACGTTGAGCGCGGGCAGCTCGAAGAGCCGGTAGAACACCCACGCGACGGGCAGCACGGCCAGCGTGAAGCCGAACGAAGCCCAGATCGAGGTCTGCAGGGTCGAGCGGAACAGGAACGAGCCGAGCAGCACGAACAGCGGCAGATGGATCAGGTAGAGCGAATAGCTGAACGCGCCGAGCTTCGAGAACGCCCGCATGACCAGGCCGCCCGTTGCAGGCGGCTGCGCGAGTGCTTTCACGAGATAGCAGGCGAATGCGCAGGCCCAGAGCTGGAACGCGCCGTACTGGCCGAAGTGGAACGCCACGCAGCCGGCCACGGCGAACAGCGCCGCGGCCACATAGGCGAAGCGAAAGCCCTCCGAGCCGCGCAGCCGCGCTTCGGCAATCCACGCGCCGAGGAGCCACGAAAACCAGTACGACGTGAAGAACACGATGTCGTGCGGCGCGAGCGTGAGCGCGGAAATCACGTTGATGGCGGCGATGCCCACCAGCACCGCATTGAGCCCCACGCGGCGGCGCACGGCGAACAGCAGCGGGTAGAGCAGGTAGAACTGCACTTCGAGCGAGAGCGTCCAGAGCGCGCCGTTGGAGCCGTAGGTCGGGCCCGCCACGCCTTGCAGCGAGAACAGGTTGACGAGGAACGCGCGCGGCCCGATGTCGAGAATCTTGTGGCTCACGGGCGTCATCGTGAGGCTGAACGAATCGGCCACGAAGGTGAGCACAAGCGCGGCAAGCAGCACCGGGTAGATCCGCACGAAGCGGCGCAGCCAGAATTGTCTGGCGTCGAGCTGGAACGCGGGGTTCTTCAGCAGGCGCGCGGCGCCGCTGCGGTGAATGCAATAGCCGCTGATGACGAAAAAAATAGGGACGCCAGCCGATCCCCACGCGATGGGCAGCGTGAGCCACGCGGCGATCGTGCCGGGGCTCGCGAGGCTCGCATGGGTCTGATGGAAGGCGCCCATGCCGATCCAGGTGACCTGGCGGCAATGGAAATACGCCACCAGCAGGGCAGCAAAGCCGCGCAGCGCGTCGATCAGGTGGTCCCCCGAGACGGCTGCGGCGGCCGCGGGCCGGGCGGCAGGCATGGTGGTTGCTGGCGGCAGGACGGTTTCGAGTGCGGGATCGCTCATTGGGGCGTGGCGTGCGTGATGGTGGGAGGCTATCCGACGATCATAGGAGCCCCGCGCGGGGAAATTATGCGAAAGTTTTTCAAAAAGTATTCAGCGCAATTATCGGGGATGCCGCAAAAAATCCGTAATCGCGCCGAAATCGGAAAATAAAATCTTGTAACGCGAAAGCGATTTATTTGTGTGATTTGAAATGCTAATTTGATGGGGATCGCCTAAGGTCGATGGAGATTTCGATGAACCTGCATTTGCTGGCCGGCATTGCCGTGCTGTTGATTCTCGTCGCGGTGTCGGCGTATCGCGAAGCGCTGCGCAATGAGCCTATCCGGCGTTCGCGCACGCAATCGGGCGGCTTGCCGCCCCCTGAAGAAGTTGAGTAGACTGCGCGGAAATGCAGTATCGGCATTGCGCCACGATTGCAAGCGAGCCTGAAATTGGTTTGCTTGCCGATCGAAACCGGATCAGGAAATTCATGCCGATTATCCGGGCGCAACGCAATTGACAGGCAATAATTTCCGCTGGTCTGCCTGGCCGCCACAATCGGAATTTCGTCTTTTTTTTTGCAGTGCCGGACGGGACCACCGGACCGACGGGACCGACCCTTTTGAAAATAAAAATTGCCCGACAGAAGCATCGGGGACGCCGGCTTGCCTTGCTGCGAGACCGTTACTCAAACGATCGAAGTGGGAATGAACATCATGCTCAAAGTTACCAAAGCGGTATTTCCTGTTGCGGGCCTCGGTACGCGCTTTTTGCCCGCCACCAAGGCTAGCCCCAAGGAAATGCTGCCGATCGTCGACAAGCCGCTGATTCAGTATGCGGTGGAAGAGGCGATTGCTGCGGGAATCACCGAAATGATTTTCGTGACCGGCCGCAGCAAGCGCGCGATCGAAGATCATTTTGACAAGTCGTACGAGATCGAAGCCGAACTCGAAGCGCGCAACAAGCAGAAGCTGCTCGACCTCGTGCGCAGCATCAAGCCGAGCAACGTGGACTGCTTCTACGTTCGCCAGGCGGAAGCGCTGGGCCTCGGCCACGCGGTCATGTGCGCCGAAAAGCTCGTGGGCGGCCAGCCGTTCGCCGTGATTCTCGCCGACGACCTGCTCTACAGCCCGAAGCCGGTGATGAAGCAGCTCGTGGACACCTTCAACCACTATCACAGTTCGATCGTGGGCGTGGAAGCGATCGCGCGCGAAAACAGCGCTTCGTACGGCATCGTGGATGGCCGCGAGTGGGAAGAAGACGTGTTCAAGCTTTCGGGCATCGTGGAAAAGCCGGCACCGGAAGTCGCGCCGTCGAATCTCGGCGTGGTTGGCCGCTACGTGCTGATGCCGACGATCTTCAATCACCTGCGCGCGCTCAAGCCGGGTGCGGGCGGCGAGCTCCAGCTCACCGACGCGCTGCAATCGCTCCTCACGGAAGAGCAGGTGCTCGCGTACCGCTACATGGGCACGCGTTTCGATTGCGGCAGCAAGATCGGCTATCTGAAGGCCACCGTTGAATTCGCGCTGCGCCACCCCGAGGTGAAGGACGAGTTCGAGGCCTATCTGCAGAACCATCTGCCGCAGGCATTGGCCGCAGCAGCCTGAAGTTAGCTATCCTGATCGAAGCACGCCTTGCGCCCCGGCGCATGGCGTGCTTTTTTGCGTCTGCTGTCTGGTCTCCGCCCGCGCGAATTCCGCGCGGGCGCGTGAATCGCGCGAAAAATCGCTTTAAAACCCGCTTCAATGCCTGCTTCAAAAGCTGCTTCCCAGCGGGCTGCGAGGAAATGCCACATCAGCACACTCGCTCCGTCGCATATAAGATGCAAGTAAAATACATCTTTTTGCCGGAGAGCGAACATGAATCTGTACCAGATCGGTGAGCCGCCCGCGCGCGCCAGGCACGGCTTCGCGCTATGGGCGCTGGGCTTTCGTCCGTTCTATCTGGGCGGCGCGCTCTTCGGCACCGCAGCCATGCTGGTCTGGCTGGCCGAGCTTGGCGGACATCCCCTGCCGCATCTGCATCCGTATTTGCCGGGCATGCTGTGGCATGCCCACGAAATGATCTTCGGGTTCGCCGCCGCGATCGTGGCGGGCTTTCTGCTGACCGCCGTGCGGGCGTGGACCACCATCACGCCGGCGCAGGGCAAGTCGCTCGCGGCGTTGTGGCTGTTGTGGCTGGCCGGGCGGCTGGCCGTGGGCTATGCGCCGCCGGCCATCGCCACGGCCGTCGACGTGGCGTTCCTGCCCGTTTGCGCGCTCGTGTTGCTGCGCGTGCTCGTGCATGCGAAGAACCGCCACAACATCTTTCTGCCCGTCGCGCTGGGGCTGCTCGCGCTAACCAACCTGATCTTTCATCTGGCCGCCATCATGGGGCGTCCGGACTGGGCCCTGCACAGCGCGTACGTGGCAGTCGGGCTGCTGGTGGTGTTCGTCACGGTCATCGGCGGGCGCATCATTCCGTCGTTCACCGCGAATGCCGTTCCCGGCTATGCGTTCCGGCGCTGGAGTTTCGTCGAGAAGGCGGTGCTGCCGTTGACCGCGCTCGCGTTCGTGCTCGACGGCTTTGGCGCGCCCGGCCCCGCGATTGCCGTCGCGGCCGCGCTCGCAGCATGCGCGCAAGGCCTGCGGATCTTTGGCTGGCGTTCGTGGCGCGTGGGCAATCGTCCCATTCTTGCGATCCTGCATGTCGCCTATGCGTGGATCCCGCTCGGCTTCGCGCTGCTCGCGCTCTCGGCGATGGGCATGGTCGGGCACTCGCTCGCGATCCACGCGTTCACGGTGGGCGCGGTCGGCTGCGCCATCGTGGCGATGATCACGCGCACGGCGCGCGGGCATACCGGCCGGCCGCTGGTCGCGGGGCACGCCGAAATCGCCTGCTACGGCCTGCTCGTGCTTGCCGCGATCGTGCGCGTGCTGGTTCCGCTGCTCTGGCCGCAGCAGATGCTCGCGGCCATCGAGGTGTCGGGCATCTGCTGGGTCGTGGCGTTTGCCGTGTATTGCGGGCGTTACGCGGGATGGCTCTGGAGCCCGCGGGCGGATGGTAAGGAAGGCTAATAAAGTATCGACTCGAAAACCCGTGCGCTGGCTGTGCGTGCGCACGCGCAATCGAGTCATTCGTTGTACGGCTGGAAATGGTCTCGATCGAATACTCTCTCTGCCAGGGACCGGCTCGATGGCGATGACGCGGTAACCCGGCGCGATGGGCACGCCGCGTGCTTGAGCCAGCGCTTTCGCATGCGCGCCGCACGTGCGCTCGGGCCGCTGTGGCGGATGCGTGATGCATCGGCTTCTGGGCAGGGGCATCGGCGACTCGCGCGGCGCGTGGAACTCGCATAATCGATTGCGTGTCCGAACGCGAACGGTTACGTGCTCATCGAGGAGATCCCGCCATGACCAGGCGTCCTGTATCACATTCCAGCGCACATTCCAGCAAACACCCCGGCGAAAGCGGTGAACATCCGGTGCCAGCCGGCGCGCAATGCGTCGGTGCGTGTGATCCCGCGGAACATTTCAACGTCGTCGTGATATTGCGCCGCCAGGCCGAGCCCGCGTTTCGTGAGCTGGTCGAGCGCATCGCCTCGGGTGCGCCCGGCGCGCAGCCGATCTCGCGCGAGCAGTACGAGCAGCGCTTCGGCGCGGACGCCGCCGACATCGCGCGCGTGGAGGCGTTCGCGAAGACGCATGGCCTTGCGGTCGTGAAGGCCGATCCCGGCGCGCGCCGCGTCGTGCTCTCGGGGACCGTGCAGCAGTACAACGCCGCGTTCGGCGTGGACTTGCAGCGCTTCGAGCATCAAGTCGGCAAGCTCAAGCAGCACTTTCGCCAGCCCACCGGCCCGGTGCATCTGCCCGAGGACCTGCACGGGGTGGTGACCGCGGTCGTCGGGCTCGACAGCCGCGCCAAGGTGCAGCCGCATTTCCGCATCGAATCCCCCACGCCGGCGACAACCCCGGCGAAAGCCGGGCAGCCGGCCGCCCCTGATACCGAGTCGGGCGGCGCCGTGCATGCGCCGATGCGCGCCGCGCGCGCGGTGAGCCGTTCGTTCACGCCGCTGCAACTCGCCGAGGTCTACGATTTTCCGCCCGGCGACGGCAAGGGCCAATGCATCGCGCTGGTCGAAATGGGCGGTGGCTACGCGCAGTCGGATCTCGACGCGTATTTCAGCGCGCTGGGCGTGAGCGCGCCGCGCGTGGAGGCCGTCTCGGTGGACCAGGCCACCAACGCGCCGAGCGGCGACCCCAGCGGGCCCGACGGCGAGGTCACGCTCGACGTGGAGATTGCCGGCGCGCTCGCGCCCGGGGCGCTGATTGCCGTGTATTTCGCGCCGAACAGCGAAGCCGGTTTCGTCGATGCCGTGAGCGCGGCCCTGCACGACAGCCAGCGCAAGCCCTCGGTCATTTCGATCAGTTGGGGCGCGCCCGAGTCGGTATGGTCGCAGCAAACGCTGGGCGCGTTCAACGACGCGCTGCAGACCGCCGTGGCGCTGGGCGTGACGGTGTGCTGCGCGTCGGGCGACAGCGGTTCGTCGGACGGCGTGGGCGATGGCGCCGATCATGTCGATTTTCCGGCGTCGAGCCCGTACGCGCTCGGCTGTGGCGGCACGCAGCTCAGCGCCGCGAACGGGCAGATCACGCGCGAGACAGTGTGGGGCAGCGGCGCGGCTGATTCAAACGGCGCGACCGGTGGCGGCGTGAGTGCGACCTTCGCGTTGCCGGCATGGCAGAAGGGCTTGAAGGTCGCGCGCGGCGGCGGCGCGGCGCGCGCGCTCGGGCAGCGCGGCGTGCCCGACGTGGCCGCCGACGCCGACCCGGCCACGGGCTACGAGGTGCATATCGGCGGGGTGGATACGGTGGTGGGCGGCACGAGCGCCGTCGCGCCGCTATGGGCCGCGCTCATCGCGCGCATCAACGCGGGTAGCGGCAAGGCGGCGGGCTTCGTCAACGCGAAGCTCTATGCGCAGCCCGGCGCGTTCAACGACATCACGAGCGGCAGCAACGGCGACTACTCGGCGGGGCCTGGCTGGGATGCCTGCACGGGGCTCGGCACGCCGGTGGGCACCAAGGTGGCGGCCGCGCTCGGCTCGGCGTAGCATCGGGAGCCAACGCGCTGCGTAGCTCGATGCGTGGCGTATTGATGGCATATGGCGTGCGCCGCAGTGCGGTGCACGCGAAAAAGTTTTCCTGAGTTCCAGAGCGAAACCGCGCGGGGCGGCGCTTTCAATGGCGCCGCCCCCGCGGTATGGCTGCACCGTCACGGGCATCGCGGACCGGGCGACCCACCTGTCTACCGAGGCGTGCCAGGACGTCCCAGGGCGTACCACGAACAAGGAGAACGACATGAACGACGAGGCTC